>NZ_JACGWF010000004.1:0-101444 GCF_014077595.1 Colwellia sp. 6M3
GAGCAATTAAGTAATATGTATAAAGAACTCGGAATATAAAGACATTTTTGTCGGCATGATAAAACACGTATTCTGCCTTTCGCTAATGTAAGTGAAGATAAAAAATTAAAGGAAAAGATTACATGATCACCTTAAATATCAACGGTAAAGAGCATCAATTTAATGATGATGGCAATATGCCATTGTTGTGGGTATTAAGAGATATTTTAAAATATACCGGCACTAAATATGGTTGCGGTAAAGGTTTGTGTGGCGCATGTACTGTCCACGTAGATGGCCAACCTATTCGCTCTTGTGTTATGCCAGTATCTGCACTTGCTAATCAAAAAATCACCACGATTGAAGGATTGTCAGAGCTGGGAGATCATCCGGTTCAACAAGCTTGGCAAGATTTAAATGTGCCTCAGTGTGGTTATTGCCAATCAGGACAAATAATGTCGGCAGTTGCGTTGTTAGAACGTGAACCTAATCCTAATGATGAAGAAATAGAACTTGCCATGAGTGGTAATATTTGTCGATGTGGGACTTATCAAAGAATCAAACAAGCTATTCATCTTGCTGCAGATTTAGCCACTGAAGTTAAAGGAAGCTAACCATGAAACATATTGAAAATGTTAGCCGTCGCGGCTTCTTAAAAAAACTGGGTATTAGTTCAACAGCATTAGTGTTGGGCGTGCAATTACCGTCAATGCTGACTATTCCAAAAGCGTTAGCCGCTGTTACTGGATCAGATACATTCTCACCGAGTGTTTATGTGCAAATCGGCGCTGATAACATTGTCAGTGTTGTAGTGCATAGATCTGAAATGGGACAAGGGATCAGAACAAGTATTCCGATGATTGTCGCCGACGAAATAGGTGCTGATTGGCAACAAATAGCGGTTGTACAAGGTTTAGGTGATAAAAAGTATGGGAGCCAAAATACAGACGGTTCGCGTTCTGTAAGACGTTTCTATCAACCATTGCGTGAAGCTGGCGCGGCAGCCCGTATGATGTTGCAGCAGGCAGCAGCTCAGCAATGGCAAGTAGATGTTAGTGAAACTACTGCAGTAAACAGTACTATTGTGCATAAAAAATCAGGCCGAGTATTACCATTTGGTAGCCTAGTTTCAGCAGCGAGTAAATTAAAACTACCGGAACAGTCGGCATTGGTATTAAAAGCCAAGAAAGATTTCAATCTTATTGGTAAGTCTGATGTGGCATTAGTTGATGGTAAGAAAATAGCTACCGGTGCTACCACCTATGGTTTTGATGTTGAACTCAACAACATGCAATATGCCGTTATTGCTAGGCCTCCGGTACTAGGCGCTAAAGTTAAGTCGTTTAATAGCGAAGCTGCAAAAGCGATAACAGGTGTTATTGATGTAGTGCAAATGCCTGATCTTGAAGAGCCTGCGATATTTAAGCCACTAGGTGGTGTTGCGGTGATCGCAAAAAATACCTGGGCAGCAATAAAAGGTCGTGAAGCATTAGAGATTCAATGGCATGAAAGTGAGCATCAAAGTTATAACAGCGAAGAATATAAAAAAGCGCTAGCTAACAGCTGTGATAATCCTGCGAAAACTTTACGCAGCAAAGGTAACGTAGATAAAGCACTTGCTGACGCTAAACAAGTGATTACAGCGTCATATTATGTACCAGAATTAATTCATGTACCGATGGAGCCACCAGCCGCAGCCGCACATTTTCATGATGGTATATTCGATATTTGGGCCTGTACACAAACACCACAATCAGCACAAGGCACTGTGGCTCAAATTTTGGGTGTAGCGCCCGAAAAGGTTAATATTAATGTTACTTTGCTCGGTGGAGGCTTTGGTCGTAAATCCAAGCCAGACTTCGTTGTAGAAGCAGCACTATTGTCAAAACAGTTAAATGTGCCAATTAAAGTTATGTGGACACGTGAAGATGAAGTTAAAAATGGCTACTACCATGCGGTTAGTTATCAAAAGTTAGTCGCTGGCATTGATGAGAATAACCAAGTTACTGCATGGCAGCATCATGCTGCTGAGCCACCCATTGGCTCAACATTTAGTAAAGGTGCTGACTTAATTGGTACAGAAGCAAGTTTAGGCTTTATTGATATGCCTTATGATATTGCTAATGTAAGTTGTGCTATTGGTAAAGCACCAGCACATACTCGGATCGGTTGGATGCGCTCAGTCACCAATATAAACCACGTATTTGCGATTAGTTCATTTATTGATGAACTAGCACAAGCTAAAGGTGTCGACAGTAAAGACAACTTAATAGCTATGCTAGGTGCTGATCGAAAAATCGATTTTGCTAAAGAGAATGCAGACTATAGCAACTACGGTGAAACGCTAGAGAAGTTTCCTGTAGATACTGCTCGCATGAAAGCCGTGATCGAAAGAGTAAGTAAAATGGCGAAATGGGGCAGAAAATTGCCTAAAGGCCATGGTCTTGGCATTGCAATGCACCGAAGTTTTGTTAGCTACGTTGCTTGTATTGTTGAGGTTTCAGAAAACAGTGACGGAAAAATTAAAGTCGATGATGTGTGGATGGCGGTAGATTGTGGTTTAGCCGTAAATCCTGAGCGTATTCGCTCGCAGATGGAAGGTGCGGCTATTTTTGCTTTATCGTTAACCTTCTTTAGTGAATTAACAGCAAAAAATGGTGTTATCGAACAAAATAATTTTGACAGTTATCAAGTAGCTCGTATTGCAGATGCACCCACTACACATGTTGAAATTATTGAAAGTGATGCGCCTCCGGGCGGTGTAGGTGAGCCTGGTGTTCCGCCTATCGCTCCGGCTATTTGTAATGCTATATTTAATGCCACGGGTAAACGTTATAGAGAATTACCTTTGAAAAAATATGGTATTGTTTAATTAAATAGCTGAAAATTAAGTCAATATAGTTTGGCTTAAGTTTTATTCAACACTTTAAAAAGCAGCAACTTCGCTGCTTTTTTATTGAATGCTGTTAAATAATCAATGAACTGATAAAATAACACGCATATAAACATTCAATAAGTATTCTAGCGCAGGAAAATAGATGGCTTCTTTACAAGATCAATTGTTAAAAGCAGGTTTAACAACCAAACAAAAAGCACGACAGGCAAATAGTGATAAACGTAAATCAGGCAAGCAAAAGCGCAGTGGCGTAAAAATTGATGCCAGCTTACAAGAGCAAGTAAAACAAGATCTTGAGTTAGCAAAAAAAGAAAAACTTGCCCGTGATATTGCCTTGAATAATGAGAAAAAGTTAGCTTTAGTTGCAAAAGAGCAACAACTTAGAATTCTACAAATTTTAAAGCACCATCAAGTAACCAATGTGAATGGTGAAGCAGAATACAATTACACTTTTAATAGCAAAATTAAGAAGTTATTTGTAGATAATGTAGCCCACAAAGCCCTCGTTAATGGTCGTTTAGCTTTATGTGGTATTGATGATACTACTTACATCGTAACGGCAGAAACGGCAGAAAAAGTGTCGAGTTTAGACCCTAGCGTAATTTTGGTGCAAAACACTAAAAGCATTGAAGACGTTATTGCTGAAGATGACCCTTATGCAGAATTTCAAATCCCAGATGATATGATGTGGTAATTACAGCATTTCATTTTTTTAGTTTATTTACTTAACTGTGAGCACAACCCTATTATGTTTTTAATTCGTTGGCCGATTGGCCGTTTAATTTTGTTATTAAATTTTATATTTTCACCAAGTGCGCCAAAACGCTCGCCACAATTACAAAAAGAAGTCGATGAAAGTACCGCGCACTTAAGCTTGTATCAACTACCTGCGTGTCCATTTTGTGTTAAAACTCGTCGAGCGATTAAGCGATTAGGCTTAAATATTGAATTACGCAATATTAACCAAAATGAGCAATACCGAGAAGAGTTGATTAAAGAAGGCGGAAAAAGAACCGTACCTTGTTTAAAAATAACTCAGGAAGACCAATCAATTATCTGGATGTATGAATCAAGTGACATTATTGCTTATCTAGAGAAGTACGCTCGCTAAGCCAGTTTTTCTAATTGATTTAATTTTATTAAGAATTTTTTTGCCTGTTTCATGGTCTATGTTTACTGACCGGATTAAATAACTTTCGCTTTGTGATCTATTATTTCGTCCGATTAGTATAATTAGATCTACTAGGGGTAAATATGTTGATCAAATCTAAGAAGAGCTATCAGCTGTCTGAGCAGCAAGTAACTGATGAATCAGTTTATCATTCGAGACGTGATCTTTTAAAAAAACTTGGTTATCTTGGGGCGGGTAGCTTACTTGCCCAATCGGCTGCTAGTCATGCTAGCCCAATTGATTTTTTTAGCAGTAAAAAAGAAGTCGTATTTCAGCGCCAAGCTTTAACATATGCCAAAGCTGATGAATCTGCACAAATATTAACGCCTGAAGCCAAAATTACAACACATAATAATTTTTATGAATTTGGTACCAACAAAGGTGACCCGGTAGAAAACGCGCAAGAATTCAACGTTAACCCTTGGCAGTTAACTATCTCAGGTGAAGTCGATAAACCTTATACACTGGGTTACGATGACCTCTTTAAACGCTTTCCTTTAGAAGAACGTATATACCGCTTACGCTGCGTAGAAGCGTGGTCTATGGTTATCCCGTGGGTGGGTTTTAGCTTAGCTGAGTTAATTAAAAAAGCAGCACCAAATTCAAAAGCCAAATATGTCGCATTTGAAACTTTATATGATCCTAAACAAATGCCAGGACAAGACAGTCGTCGTATTGGCGGTGGTGTGCAATATCCTTATGTAGAAGGCTTACGAATTGATGAAGCTATGAACCCATTAGCCTTTATGAGTGTTGGCTTGTATGGGAAAACTCTACCAGCCCAAAACGGCGCACCTATTCGTTTAGTTGTGCCTTGGAAGTATGGTTTCAAAAGTATTAAGTCAATTGTTGGCATAAAATTGGTTGAACATAAGCCACCAACAACCTGGAATATTCTAGCTAACAATGAATATGGATTTTATGCCAATGTAAATCCAGAAGTAGATCACCCTCGTTGGAGTCAAGCAAGTGAAAGACGTATTACTACCGGCGGTTTATTTGCACGCAACCGTATAGCTACATTACCTTTTAATGGCTATGGCGAAGAAGTTGCACAAATGTATAAAGGCATGGATTTAAGGAAAAACTATTAGTGTCAGCCAGTTCAGACACCATGCGTACAGTGACTTTTAAGTCAGTTTTCCTGCGTAATAGGGTATTGCTACTTAAAATAGCGATTCATTTAATGGCTTTTTTACCGCTATTAGGACTTTATTTTTTGGCATTTACTGAACAGCTTGGCGCGGATCCTGTAGAAGAAGTGATTCACTTTACGGGCATTGGCGCTTTTAATTTACTGCTTATTTCCTTATTGATCACACCGGTTGCAAAGAAATATCGTCAAGGCTATTTAGTTCAAACTAGACGGTTGGTAGGTTTATATAGCTTTACCTATGCGGTGTTTCATTTACTTAATTTTTTAGCTTTTGAAGTGCAATTTGACCTGACATTATTTTTTAATGAAATATTTGAACGGCCTTATATTACTGTGGGAATGGGCGCTTTAATTATTCTTCTTTCTTTGGCAGTAACATCAATCACAGCGCTGAGACGAAAAATGGGCCCTAAATGGCAAAAACTACATAATTGGGTTTATGTTGCTGTTTTACTCATTGCCTTACATTTTTTCTGGTCAGTTAAATCTGATATTGTTGAGCCAATGATTTATTTTTCTATTGCAGTAGTACTTTTAATATTACGCAAAGATAAAATAAAGCGTTGGTTTAGATAAAACCTTAACTGATATAAAGCTTAAGATACAAAAAAGCGAAAGTAATAACTTTCGCTTTTAATACTCAAAGAGCAGTGAAAAAACTATCTATCAAACATTACTCGCTACGAGATGTTACTTCAAGTAAGTGATAACCAAATTGAGTTTTAACAGGGCCTTGTACTTCATTCAATGGAGCTGAAAAAACAACCTCATCAAATTCTTGTACCATTTGGCCGCGCCCAAAAGAACCCAAAGCTCCACCTTGAGCTTTAGAAGGACAATTTGAATGCGCTTGTGCAACGGCGGTGAAATCTTCGCCCGCTGAGATTTGTTGCTTTAATGTTAGACATTGCTCTTCAGTATCAACCAATATATGACGTGCTGACGCTCTTAACATTTTATTACCTCCAGTTTTATATATCTAGCAGGACTTTACCGTATTTTTTTTCAAAATAACACAACCATTACAATTAAATACATTTACCATGGTTCGCTACATGTTGATAAAATCGCTTTGAATATGGCCTTAAATTAGACATTGATTATATTTTTAACCACTATCGTTTTAATTAATTGAAATTAATCTTATTGATAGGTTAAATTAATGGTGCAGGAGTTAATTTATAAATTTTAACACCAATAACCTAATCATTAATGAGCGAATATGTACTTACCAAATTTAAAACATTTACGCTACTTAGTAGCATTGCATCAACATCAACACTTTCATCAAGCGGCTCAGGCTTGCTTTGTTAGCCAGTCAACATTAAGTAGTGCAATTTTGAAGCTTGAACAGCAACTTAATTGTCAATTAATTGAACGAGACAATAAGTCATTTTTATTTACTAGCCAAGGTAATGAGTTTGTTGAAAAAGCACGTAAGTTGTTGGTTGATGCTAATGATCTTGTTAACAGTGCAAAACAACAAGGTCAAACCGATGGTGGGGTATTTAATATTGGTTGTATACCCACAATTGCCCCTTATTTATTGACTGACTTAGTGCCCGCTTGCCAACATGAATTAAAAAATTTACGTATTTATTTTCGAGAAGATACGACTGATAACTTATTAAATATGCTTAAAAACGGTGAGCTTGATGTTGTTATTCTTGCATTACCTATTGCGCAAAGAGGCTTTGAAAGTGAAGTGGTTGGTAAGGACCATTTCTTTGGGGCAGGTGATCCTAAATTAATGGCTAAATTTAGTGCTGAGCAAGATTATCAATGTTTACCTGAACATAGTGTGTTTTTGTTATCAAATGAGCATTGTTTAACTAAGCATGCTTTATCAGCTTGTAAGTTGGCTGACACCAGTCGAATCAACCCTTTTTCAGCCTCAAGTTTAGCAACCTTAGTACAAATGACCGCTTTTCATCAAGGCTTTACTTTTCTCCCTGAAATGGCGATAAAAAAAGGCTTTTCAAAAGCCGAAGGGCTAACGATAGAAAAACTTTCTGGAAATGTTTATCGAGAAATCGCTTTAATGCGACGGTCAACTAGCGCTGTATCACCTATCTACCAAAAACTATCGGCCATATTAGTAGATTTATTAAAATAATTTGAAAACTTTCAAACTTTTTTACTCCTCATCTCTACCTTTAATATAAGAACGTAAAATAATAGGACAATGCGTGTTTGAACGAAGCGACGAAACGCTAGTAAAACAAGCGCTGAAAGGTAAAAAGTCAGCTTGGGTTACCTTGGTAAAACGGTATGAGAAAAACTTATACAACTATACTCTTCGCATGGTGAGTAATCCTGACGACGCCTTAGATTTGATGCAGGATGTTTTTATGGCTGTTTTTCGAAATTTGGCATCATTTCGTGGAGACAGCCCATTTAAAGGTTGGTTGTTTAAAATTGCTCATTACCGTTGTATTGAATTTTACCGTCGAAAAAAGCCAACACAATCTTTAGATGATGCACCCGAGCAACAAGAACAAAGCGATGATACTTGTCCAGAAGCTCATTTTTTTTCAGGTCAGCAAGCAAGTTTGTTAAAAAAAGCGATGCAGACATTACCGGTTAATCAAAAGCTAGTGGTGGAGTTGAAATTTTTTCAACACTGCACTTTTGATGATATTTCAAAGCAATTAGGTGTTTCGGTGAACACGGTTAAATCACGCTTATATAGTGCGTTAGATAAACTAAAAGATCATTTGGAGTTAGACCATGTCAAATAAACGGTCGGAACAAGCGGTTAGTAAAAATACGAATAATGCTGAATCAAATCAAGAGCAAGCCTTTGCAGAATGGCTTGATGGTAAATCAGATGAATGTTCGTTAGATGAAGCGTCGTTATGGCAACAACGTAAAAATACTGTCAATGCTATTGAGCATCAAATCGAAATGTATGGTGATGAAAAAGTGCCATCATGGGACAGAGCTAGCGGCTTTGAAAGTGATAAAATACCATTTTGGCAATGGCGAGGCTTGCCTGCATTATCGATGGCTTTTTCCATATTCGCTTTGGCATTCGTGGTGTTCAAAGTCGAGTTAGTGATACAAGATAATAGCGTGTTATTAAGTTTTGCCGGAAATAATAACCAGCTACAAGAGCAAAAGTTAACTCAGTTAGTTGATCAACGCTTACAGAGCTTTGCGCAAGAGCAGCAAGTGGTATTAGCTAACTATGCCGCGGATATTAAAGTTAAACAGCAAGATAATAATTTACAGCTTGCCAGTTATATCATGGGGGCTTCTCGTCAGGAGCGTAAAGAAGATATAAGTGACTTTATTCAATACATTAATGCTGAACGAAAAGATGAAATTTTAGAGCAAAAAATTAAGTATCAAGCGCTAGAACAAGCGATTAAATATAACAAAGCTTATCAAAGTGAAAGTATTAAAGGCTTTGGGTTAAAGCAAGGCGATGTAAAAAGTAGCCCTGCTAATTGGACAACCGAGGAATAGAGAATGAATAAATATAAAGTATTATCATCAAGTATAGTGTTGCCTTGTATGCTTATGTCGACTGCATTATTGGCTGCAGAGCAAGGTACAGAGCAGTATTCAGGATTGCATAAACAGCTATCTATCATGAGTGATATTATTAAATCATCAGTGACTGATAAATCGGCCAATCAGTTATCAAAAATTAATAGTATTGAAAGTACCTATTTACGTGGCCAAGGTGTTGTTTTTACTATTAGCTCTGCCGCAAATAATAGCCAGTGGGGTAATTACAGTTTTAATTTTTCAATGCCTGAAATGCCTACCTTGCCAGAAATGCCAGCGGCTCCAATAGCGCCTGAGGTTAATCAAAATTTTCATGAGAAATTTGATATTGATATTAATCAAACGGTTAGTCATGCAATGGAGTCCGCAGCTGTGGGTTATGAAAGAATCGTAGAAATTTTTGAACATAATCGTGATAAAACCAGAGAGCTCAGAGAAGAGCAGCGTGAGCTTGCATACAATTTAAGGGATGTAGAGCGTGAAAAACGTGATTTAAATTACCAGCTTGCCAGAGCGAGCGATGAACGCAAAGCCGAGATCATAAAAGACTTAAAAAGCCTTGAGAAACAGGAATCAAAATTAAACGAAGATAAAGTAAAAATTACCGACAAGGCGAATGACTTGGCCAAAAAGCAAAAAGCAGAACAGTCGAAAAGGATAGAACATCGTGCGCAGTATTATCAGCAATTAACGGTGAAACTAACCGAAACGCTTTGTTTATATGGTAATGGTTTAAAAGAGTTACCAAAGCAAGAACATGTCAGTGTTATTTTGAAGTCTGCGGGCGAGCAATCTTCAGGTCGTTATAAAGACAGTATTTTGGTGTTTACTAAGGAAGATATTGCAAGTTGTTCAGCAGATAAAATAAGTGCTGCAAAGTTAATGGACAAAAGCCAAGCTTATCAATTTTAACCACATTTAGATTAAGCATATTAGATTAAGTAAAAACGAGTTAACGCTACATAATAAAAAACCGTTAATAAGCTGTTTTTTATTTAATGACTTAAATACAAAATAGATGAATGACTTAATTTATATTTTTAACTATAAAATTGACTTTTCTTTTATCAACTTTTTCATTGATATTTTCTTTGCTCTTAGCGCTTTTTGATGAAAAGTTGAAGTAAGCGATGACTTGTTGCAACTTGTCATTGAATTTTGCAGCGAACTCAAAGAAGGAATTTTTTTTATCAAACTTACGTGGCACTAAACTGGAAAAGTCAGCAACTTTAATTCCCTGCATAGGTTGCTGGGAAGTTTGATTAGATGAAACTGCATTGCTTTGATGGTATTGAGTGAATATTTCACTGGTAATTGCAGGATACGAGAAGTTATTAATATCATCGATAGCAGATGACTGTATTGTAAAAACTACAATATCTTTGGTTAAGTTAGAGTGCAACTTTTGCTTAGTTCTTTTTTCTGCATAAGCTGTTGAGCAATATAGAAAAAAAAGACTGAAAATAGTAAGTAAAGTGGCAACTAAGTTGGGCTTAAATTGAATTGTCATTTTGTATTCCTCATCACATGTCGACCTTAAATCATTCCTTGATATCCCATCGTACCATTATGTTACAAATTAATATAGATAATGACTTGTGTTTACGCGATAGCGATAAGGTAGACGGTTTACTTTATCAGACCAATAGCCTAATTTTTAATAAGTAGAGTTATAAAAGTGAAAATTAGCATTATCACACAAGCTTTAGCTTTATTCGTATTAGGCAGCAGTAAGTGCAAGTTGTTGTAGGAAAATATGAAAGCTAATCTGCAGTTAAAATACCAATAGTGTGGAAGTTAATAAGGCGTTGTTATCAGTGAAAAAACTATGTGTAGAATATTTGCTGACAATAGATTGGTAGTCATAAATGCAATTATTTATGACTACCGGCAAGAGCTTACTTAAGACGTAACAACTGCAGAGTGCTTTATTTAACTTGTGCTTTATACACAAGCCTATTTTTATGTAATAAAGGCTCAGTATAACCGTTAGGTTGTTCATGGCCTTGCAGTACTAATGCTAATGCAGTTTGAAAAGCAATACTGTTGTCAAAGTTATTCGACATTGCATGATATTGCGTATCATGCTGATTTTGTTTGTCTACAACGGCCGCCATTTTTTTCAAGCTTGTTAACACTTGCTCTTTAGTGCAAATATTATGTTGTAGCCAATTGGCCATATGTTGACTCGAAATACGCAGTGTTGCTCGATCTTCCATTAAGCCAACATTGTTAATGTCGGGTACTTTTGAGCAACCAACACCTTGATCAATCCAGCGAACAACATAACCTAAAATACCTTGCGAATTATTATCCAACTCATCAGAAATTTCTTGTGCAGTCCACTGAGTATTCTCGGCTAAAGGTATGGTTAATATATCGTCTATGTCGGCCGGCGTACGTTTTTTAAGTGTTTGCTGTAATTGCAGCACATTAACTTTATGATAATGCAAAGCATGCAATGTAGCAGCCGTTGGTGAAGGTACCCAAGCCGTATTTGCACCCGCTTTAACATGGTTGATTTTTGTTGCAAGCATGTTCGCCATTTGATCGGGAATCGGCCACATGCCTTTACCTATTTGTGCTTTACCGCTAAAACCACACGCTAAACCCACATCAACATTGTTATCTTCATACGCAGATATCCATTTTGTTAACTTTATATCTGCTTTTCTTGCCATAACGCCCGCTGCCATAGAGGTATGGATTTCGTCACCTGTTCGGTCAAGAAAGCCAGTATTAATAAATACTACGCGCTCTTTTGCCTGATAAATACAGGCTTTAAGGTTTACACTGGTACGACGCTCTTCATCCATTATGCCCATTTTTAAAGTATTACGTGGCAGTGTTAATAAATCTTCAACACGGTCAAATAATTCATTAGCGAAAGCGACTTCTTCTGGACCATGCATTTTAGGTTTAACAATGTAAACAGAGCCTGTTTCACTGTTGCGTAAAGTATTTTCTTTATTGACGTCATAGCTTGAAATTAATGAGGTAATCACGGCGTCCATAATACCTTCAGGTACTTCATTATTGTGCTGGTCAATAATGGCATTGTTAGTCATTAAGTGGCCAACATTTCGCACGAACATTAAACTACGCGCTTTTAAGCTACTTTGCGTACCATCAAGTTTTTGATAAGTTTTATCTGCATGCATTAAGCGAGTTTGCTGCTTGCCAGACTTTTCAAATGTTTCAGATAACGTACCTTGATTTAAGCCTAACCAGTTTTGATAGGCTATTACTTTGTCAGCAGCATCAACCGCGGCTACAGAGTCTTCACAATCCATAATGGTTGTTATTGCTGACTCCATTGCAATGCCACTAACGCCTGCTATATCGCTTTTTGCAATTGTACTGTCTTGATCAAATTCAATAATAAAATGTAAATCATGATGTTTGAAAACCAACTCACTCGGAGATGCTGGTTCGCCATTAAAACCAATAAATAAACCAGGTTGGCCTAGGTAAGTATTCTCATCATTCTTCAGTGTAACGACTAACTTACCATCAACCACTTTATAACACTGTGCGTTATGGTGTGATCCGCTCTCTAGTGGGATAGTTTGATCTAAAAAGTCGCGAGCAAAGTCAATAACCTTAGCACCGCGAGCTGGATTATAAGATTTTGTTTTTTCTGCACCATTGTCTTCACTTATAACGTCTGAGCCATATAAAGCATCGTATAAACTTCCCCAACGAGCATTTACTGCATTTAAAGCAAAGCGGGCGTTCATTACTGGAACTACTAGCTGTGGACCGGCTATAGTGGCTAATTCTGCATCAACATTTTTTGTTGAAATAGTGAAGTCGTCAACAGGTGCTGCTAGGTAACCTATCTCTGTTAAAAAGCCTTTGTAATCAGAAAAATTAAAGTTATCAGCTTGATGACCTTGATGATAAGCGGTTATTTTTTGTTGTAGCGCATCACGTTTTATCAATAAGTCTTTATTTTTTGGTGCTAGCTCCTCAATAAGGTTGGCAAAGCCTGACCAAAAGGTGTCTTGAGGTAGCTTGGTACCCGGAAGCACTTGTTCATTAACAAAGTTATAAAGTTCTTCTGCTACCTGCAAATTTGCGATTGAAATTCTTTTTGTCATGGGACACCTATTGTTGAAAGTTAAGAAGAAAGTATTCTTACTTTAATACATTTACGAAAAACCAATACCTGCAATGTAGGAATATTGTGTAGCTGATGCAATAGCTGCTGGTTAACCACTGCGTGAGTTTGTGTGGTGTTTTTTATGCTGTATTGTTTTTTATATTTATAACTACTTGTTAAATAATATTAAATATTAATTATTTCATGGTTTTAAATATCATTATTCACACTATTGTTTATTATGATTTTTGTTATTTATTTTATGAATTATCTATTTAGAAGGCATGTTCTCACATTATATTGCTTTAGTACCATGGCAATATAATAACTTTAGCTTAGGTTATTTAAAATTTCCGATCAAAATTTCAATTAAATATTGTCATAAAGCAACGGTAAAAAAGCGTAGAATTGCTACGGATATTACGAATAAAGCGCTACTAAAAAAGCGTTACTAAAAAGTTAATAATAAATGGGCTAATAGTAGCGGTAATAACCGCGGACACAATTAAGGCTAATGAACTATAAGCGGCATGTTCGTAACTGATATTACTCACGGTAGCCGTACCTATAGCGTGGCTAGCTGCGCCTATGGCTAAGCCTTGCGCTTTCGGTGATTTAACTTTTATAAACTTTAACCAAGGAGGACCGGCCAAAGCACCAATAAAACCAGCAAGAATAATAGCAAAAGCTGTAATTGCTGTATTACCGTCCAATTGACCCGCTATGGCAATAGCAATAGGTGTAGTTACTGACTTTAATGACAGAGCAACCGCAATGGTGTGATCGCCAACCAATAACATAGTAACAACAAAGCTACTAACAATGGCAACAAAAGCCCCTATAAACAATACCCATATGATACTTTTCCATTGATTGGCAATAGTTGCTAGATGTTGATAAAGCGGAAATCCCAGGGCTACAACAGCAGGCTCTAGTAAGGCATTTAATAACCAAGAACTAGCAAAGTAACGTTCAAAGCTAATGTCTTGCCACAATAAAATAGCAATAATAACTAAAATACTCACCAGCATAGGCTGTAACCAAATTGCATTGAGTTTGCGTTGAAAAACCGCCGTGATTTGAAATAGTGCAATAGTAGCCGCTATAGCAAAAATTGAAGATAACAAGTGGCTACTTAATAGATTAGAGATCATTAGCTTACTCGTCATCCGTAGCATGGCGCTGATAATGTAAGCCGACAATAGTCATTAGCAAGAAGGTTGTTACAAAAGTAATCATGACGATGGTGATACCAAACTGCTTGATTAATTCAAAATGGTTCATGATACCAACACCTGCGGGCACAAAGCATACCCCCATATGTTTCAAGCCCCACACGACACTACTTTTAATACGATCGGCATTAAAAACTCGAAGATGTAATGTCAGCGTAAAAATAATCAAGCCGTATAAACTACCCGGTAAAAAAGGAACAAAAAAGGCACATAGTTTTCCCAAAGCAACACAGCTAAATATTGCAAACATACTATATAATGCATTGAATGTTCTTTGTTTAAACGTGTTCACAATTACTCATAACCTCCATGTGCTCGAAGCTTAGTTAGCCCTCATTTGCAGCTTCGATAACTAACTGCCTAAACCAAATATGACTAGCATCATGATGCAAGAGTGGGCTCCATATCATTTTTAATTCAATGTCAGGAATATCGAAAGGGGGTTTTAGCACCGTGTAATTTGCATCATTTTTGTGAATTAAGGCGGCCCGTGTGGGTAAAGTTGCCACTAATTCATCTTCAAGTGCCAATTGCATCGCTACATGGTAATTTCGGGTAAATACTTTTATGTCACGCTGTTTACCTAAGCGCGCTAAAGCTTCGTCAACCCAACCCAACTTTTGTACATCTTTTGGATCCATACCAACACCAACACCAAAGCCTGTTTTAGATACCCAAACATGCTTGGCACTCAGGTAGGTGTTGAGATTGAATTTTGACACTACGGGATTATCAGCACTTAACAAACAAGAGAAGGAGTCACGCCATATCGTTTTTTGATGAAATGATTGCGGCAGTTCGTCAAAGCGGTTAATCGCCATGTCAATTTTGCCGGCTTCCACGTCATGAAAGTTAACATCACTTGGGGTCATAATATCAATCGTGACATTAGGCGCTATTTGATTAATACGTTTCAATAATTTTGGTAATAAGGTTGAAGCCGCGTAATCACTTGCCATTAATCGAAAAACTCGCTGGCTGTTAAGTTCGTTGAACTCTTCTTCACCTTGCAGTGCTTCTTCTAATTCTAATAAAATTTTACGAATAGCAGGTCCTAAAGCACGTGCACGTTCTGTTGGCACCATACCATCAGAAGTTCTGACTAATATAGGATCATTAAAAAGTGTGCGCAGCCTTTTTAGACCGTTACTCATGGCAGGTTGTGTAATATTTAACTGACCTGCAGCACGCGTAACATTTTTTTCTCTGAGTAATACATCAAGATAAATCAGTAAATTTAAATCAATTTTTGAGATATTCATAAAATTAATAATCTAATACAAAAATATAAGCTAGATTTATGTCATGGCTCAAGAGGATAATCAAGTAAATTTAGAGAAAGAAATAAATTAATTTTAGTGTTTTTACACATGAAAAGCAGAGATAAATAATCTTAATTATTGAATTCATTGGACTATTTTATAATGTTATTTAGAGTTAATACACCATTATTTCCTTTGTGAATGGTAGGTATGTTAATTATATATTTCATTTATTTTAGTTGGTTGGTTTAGTATTTATGTTGTTCGGTGTGACAGCTTACACAAGCGGTTACATCATAAAGTATTTACATACTGTCAGTTATAACTTTTGGAGAAAGTGATATGTCTAATTATCAAAGTGCAATAGAAGCAGTTCAAGCGATTAAAGAAAAAGCTGGCAGTTCTTGGGATGCCATCAATCCTGAGTCAATAGCTCGTATGCGAGCGCAAAATAAATTTAAAACAGGTTTAGACATTGCCCAATATACAGCAGACATTATGCGCCGCGATATGGCTGCTTATGATGCTGATAGCTCTAAGTACACACAATCATTAGGTTGCTGGCATGGTTTTATTGGCCAACAGAAAATGATTTCTATCAAGAAACATTTTGCTGGTCAAACTGACCGACGCTACTTGTACCTTTCTGGTTGGATGGTTGCTGCACTGCGCAGCGAGTTTGGTCCTCTTCCAGATCAATCAATGCATGAGAAAACCTCAGTAGCTTCTTTAGTAGCAGAGCTATACACCTTTTTACGCCAAGCAGATGCGCGCGAATTAGGCGGTCTTTTCCGCGAATTAGACGCTGCAGCAGAAGGCGACAAAGCCGCAATTCAAGATCAAATTGATAATCATGTAACACACGTTGTTCCAATTATTGCTGATATTGATGCTGGTTTTGGTAATGCTGAAGCAACTTACATCATGGCTAAACAAATGATCGAAGCGGGTGCTTGTGCATTACAAATCGAAAACCAAGTAGCTGATGAAAAACAATGTGGACATCAAGATGGTAAAGTAACAGTACCTCATGCAGATTTTCACTCTAAAATTCGTGCATTACGCCATGCTTTCCTAGAACTAGGTATCGACAACGGCATTATCGTTTCACGTACTGACTCTGAAGGTGCTGGCCTTACAAAAGAAATCGCTGTTGTTAAAGAACCTGGCGACCAAGGCGACATATATAATTCATTCCTAGACGTTGAAGAAATTGACGTAGCTGATATGGCTGAAGGCGATGTATGTTTTAACCGCGATGGCAAGCTTGTTCGTCCTAAGCGTTTACCTTCTGGTTTATACCAATTCCGTCAAGGTACAGGTGAAGAGCGTTGTGTATTTGATAGCATTGAAGCGATTAAAGCAGGCGCAGATTTACTTTGGATTGAAACAGCAACACCAAACGTAGCCGATATCACAGCGATGATGAACGAAGTACGTAAAGAAATTCCAAATGCGAAGCTTGTTTATAACAATAGCCCATCGTTTAACTGGACACTAAACTTCCGTCAACAAGCATACGACAACATGGTTGAAGCTGGTCAAGATGTATCTAGCTACGTACGTGCTGATTTAATGAGTGTTGAATACGATACTACAGAATTAGCGGCATCAGCTGATGATAAAATCCGTAGCTTCCAATCAGACACAGCGCGTGAAGCGGGTATATTCCATCACTTAATTACATTGCCAACTTACCATACGGCTGCGTTATCTACCGATAACCTTGCCAAAGAATACTTTGGTGATGCAGCTATGCTAGGTTATGTAGAAGGTGTACAACGTAAAGAAATTCGTCAAGGTATTGCCTGCGTTAAACATCAAAACATGTCAGGTTCTGACATGGGTGATGATCACAAAGAATACTTTGCTGGTGAAAACGCTCTTAAAGCAGGTGGCGCTAAAAACACCTCTAACCAGTTTTAATAACATACCAACATTATTGTTGATGTGTAAAACAGACCCAACCGAAGTAAAAGTACTGTGTTAGAGCAGTATGATCGATAAGTTAATAATTTTTAACTTGAAAATCGATTGAAACCAAAGTCCGATGAACATGTTCATCGGATTTTTTTTTATCAAAAATAAGTCACCTAGAAGAATAATAAAACTAGCTGAGCTTTATTGCGTACCATCAAAAAGTCCGAAGTTATTCGTAGTAAATATATACTGGTTACATAAGTTTACACTTTTGTTAAAGATTCTAAGTGGTTAACCTGTTAAAACTGGACTTGATTTGCTATAAAAATCAACTGACTTTTCTTATTGGACTTATTTAGCTAAATAGTATTTTAGCAAAAAAATACTATTCAAATATTATAAAAAAACAAGTCATTATAAAACATAAAAAGGAAGATAAAATGAAACTCTCAAACAGACGTAAACATACACTCGCCCTCAGCATAGCCGCTGCCTTATTTGCCTCACAAAGCCATGTTGTGGTCGCTGCTGAAAAAGACAGCGTAGAACGCATAGAAGTTACCGGTTCTCACATCAAAAGAACTGACATGGAAGGACCATCGCCATTAACATCACTTAGTGCAGAAGATATCGCTAATAGTGGTGTTACTGACCTAATCGGCCTTTTTACTAAGTTACCTATGGCCGGACAAGGTACATTTTCAACACAAGGGAACAGTAGTGACAATACCAGTAATGGTGGTTCAAGTGTTTCATTACGTGGTTTGGGTGCAGACTCAACGTTAATACTTGTCAATGGTCGTCGCGTTTCTGTTTCACCTTTTGCTAATAATATTGACACTGCATTTGTTGATATTAACAATATTCCATTAGCAGCAATTAAGCGTGTTGATATTCTAAAAGATGGCGCTTCAGCAACATATGGTTCTGATGCTGTTGCCGGTGTAATCAATATCGTACTTCGTGACGATGTTGAAGGCGCTGAAGTTTCCGCAAAACTCGGTGATACCGCAGATGGCGGTGGTAAAGAAAAAAATATAAGTCTTGTTTGGGGTAACTCAACAGAAAAAAGCAGCCATACGTTTGCGTTAGATTACTTCGAGCGTGAAGAAATTCTTTATGCGGATCGCGACTATTCAAAATCGGCGAATCAAGCAGCATTGAGACCTAACGATCCGTTTGCCACTGACTTTAGAAGTTCATCAGGGTTCCCTGGTACTATAGCTTTAGCGGATGATTCAACTATTCGTATGCCAGATACTTTTGGCAATGACGTTTGTGCACCAGAAGACATTATCGGCAACCTTTGTGGTTATGATTACGCACCGGTAATGACTTCAGTACCTGCTACTGAACGAGCTAGCTTTATTTACTTAGGTAAATATGAAATTAATGACAATTTACGTGGTTTTGCTGAATTGAATGGCCAACATTCAAAAACCACTATTCGCGGTGCAGGTAGCCCGAGTTTTAATGAGCTATTTATGTCGGGCGATAATGTAAATCATCCATTTGCAGATTTGCCAGACCATGCTTTTTATCAGCAAGATTTAACTATGCGTCGACGTATGCTCGATATTGGTAACCGTGAAAAGCGTGTCACTTCTGACTATTACCGTTCAATCATTGGCTTACAAGGTGAGATCGAAGATTGGAGCTGGGAAATTGCTTATAACTACATTAAAAGCACATCAACAGAGCGTGGCGTAAACGGTTTCCCTAATTCTCGTCGCACACAAGAAGCAATTGATAGTGGTTTATGGAATCCGTTTGAACCTTCAAGTAACTTACAAGAATCATTAGATTTTATTGAAACCACTACTACACGTATTGGTAAATCAACCAGTAAGTCTTTCGATGGTAAAATTAGCGGTTCAATCATGGAAATGGAACATGGTGATCTTGGCTTAGCCGTTGGTGTTGAATACAGAGAAGAAAGCATTAGTGATAATCCTGATGATCAATTCTTACGTGGTGAAGTTTTTGGTACTGAAGCAACTCAAGCGAATGGCAAGCGTGATAATACCTCTGTTTTTGCAGAGTTAGCTATTCCAGTGCTAGACACACTTGAAGTGCAAGTTGCTGTTCGTCATGAAGACTATAGTGATTTTGGCACCACAACCGATCCAAAAGTTGCCTTTATTTGGCAACCTACCGATTCTTTATCATTACGTGGCTCATACGGAACAGCGTTTAGAGCACCTTCATTGCATCAAATCGGCTTAGGTAATACTGATGAATCTCCTACTTTAGTTGATTCGGTGCGCTGTGCAGCTGTCGGCATTGATTGTGATCCGAAAGAGTACACCGCGGTATTATCAGGGAATGACGACTTAGGTCCTGAAGAATCGAAAAGCTATAACTTAGGTTTAATCTATGAAGTAGCTGATAATTTAGACTTCTCAATTGATTATTATGATTATGATATTGAAAACGTAATTACTAAAGATACTCAGTTTAAATTTAGTACTTTAGGTAATGATCCAACTGTTGTAGAACGTTTACCGTCATCTCTTGCTGGCGATCCAGGTGAAGTAGTACGTATTTTTGATCAATATGAAAACATTGGTAATATCACAACCTCTGGTTTAGATATTGAAGCCAACTACGGTTTAGACACTGATATAGGCGAGTTCAAATTTACCTATGTAGTCAATTATGTTTTATCTTATGAAGATGCGCGTCCAAATGCTGATGGCTCTATGCGTATTGACACTCAAGAAGGTGACTTTGAACAACCTGAAGTGCGTTGGACATTCAACACGTCTTGGGTACAAGGTGATTGGAACGCAAGTATGGCGATTAACTATATTGGCGAATTTAAACAAGACGCTGCTGTAGCGACTGAAGGCATGAGTGATGTAGACGCATGGACAACGGTTGATACCACGGTAAATTATATTGGTATTGAAAACACCACGTTAAGTCTTGGTGCTACAAACCTATTTAATGAAGAGCCTCCGTTTGCTTATCATGACTTTATGGGCTTTGTTAGTGGTACGCACAATAGCCAAGGTCGTTTTGTGTATGTTAAAGCAAGCTATAAGTTTTAAATAATGATTAGTATTTAATATCAGCTTAAATCTTGTTAAAGCGCTTACTTAGGTAAGCGTTTTTTTTTGCCAAGAATAGGCTGAAATAAGCCGTAACAATCGTTAAGAGAATGCTTTTGTTGTGTATGTTAATAGTTGTGTATTTTAAGCTGACTTTGCTGTTAACGTGTTGCCTTGGTGTTTAATCATTTGTCTGAATGCTCGAGGCGTTATGCCATATCGGCGTTTAAAGTGCCGATAAAAGTGACTTAAGTTACTAAACCCTGTGGCGAAAGCCACTTCTGTTATATCGGTACTTGAGCTTGCAAGTAAGTTAGCCGCCGCATCGCAGCGAACCTTTAGCAAGTATTCAATAACGCTAAAGCCGGTATGCTGGCGAAATTGTCGAGCGAAATGGCTTCTTGATATATTCACCTGATTCGCTACTATTTCTAAAGTTATATCTAGGGCATAGTTATCATGTATCCAGTTTTGCGCCTTGTTCATTCGCAATGTGGCTAGCTCACTTGTACTTTCCTCATAACCCGCACCGCTCATATGGGTGAATAATAATCTCAGGTATAAGGCTTCTTTTAAACTCGCATGTAAAGGCGATGAAGAATTAGGACTATTTACGAGTTCTTCGGCTACAGCTAACATTTTTTTTGTGCTGTTATCTGTACTTTGAAACTCATTATTAATCAAAAATTTTCCTGTTGATAACGTATTTAAGAACAGCCGATTGGTTGGTGTTGATAAAGTATCAAAAGAGGGTGGATCAATGCAGGCGAATAGTAGAGTAGTTTCAGCTTGTTTAATAATATTAATTGAGTGCGCGTATTGTGCAGGAATAAAAATAGAATGCCCTGATGATAAACTATACTGTTCATCATTGATTTGAATATTCACACAGCCTGTTAAGCAAACCACCATCTCATGAACGTTGTGCTTGTGCTGTTCGATATTTTGTCTGAATAAAACGCTAGAAGTCCAAAGCATTTATATAGTCCGATAGTACAATTATTAGGTTCAATCCTATGCGACACAAATAAATAAAGATACTAAAATAATATCAACGTAGCACTATTGTACTTTTTGTTTTTATTCTTGCCTTCAGTTAGATGAATGAACAGGTGGGTTTTGGCAAGTTAATGGCGATAGTTCAGTTACATACTTTACTGTATTGGAGAAAACTATGATCGTTGTACATCACTTAAATAATTCGAGATCGCAACGCGTGCTTTGGGCATTAGAAGAGTTAGGCGTTCCTTATGAAATAAAGCATTATAAGCGTGATCTAAAAACTAACTTAGCCCCTGCAAGCCTAAAAAAAGTTCATCCTTTGGGTAAATCTCCAGTGATCACTGATGGCGATATAACGATTGCAGAGTCAGGTGCTATTGTTGAGTATCTCGCGCAAACTTATGGTCAAAATAACTTTTTACCTGAGGCTAAAACCGAAGCGCATCGTCAGTATTTATATTGGTTGCACTTTGCTGAAGGTACGTTGATGCAGCAATTGTTGTTAAAGCTTATTTTAGAGAAAGCAGTTCAACGTTCATTACCTATTCTGGTTAAGCCAATCGCTAAAGGCATAATGAAAAAAGTGATGGCTGGCTATGTTGGACCGAATATTACTGCAAATTTAACATTAATTGAAAATCACTTGAAAAATAATGAATGGTTCGCTGGCGACGAACTTTCAGGAGCAGATATTCAAATGAGTTTCCCACTAGAAGCTTGGGCAGCGAGAAAAACCGCTGACCAAAATTATCCTACAATTATTGCCTTCGTAAAACGCTTTCAGGCGCGAGAAGCATATCAAAAAGCTTTAAAAACTGGCGGTACTTACGACTTTGCGTAATGCTTTAAAATTAAAAATGCTTAGGGAAAAGTGAGTAGTATAAAGTCGGCATAAGCTAAAATATCGATTTAACAGAAAAATAAGCTTTGTTTTATTTGCTGTAAATGCTGGCAATATTAAGTCTTTAATTCATCAGAGTAAGCAATTATATTGTGAAACGTAGCGGGTTTATCGGTTAGATTACGGTAGCCGTGAGCTACGTTTGCGCAAAACCTTACCGTGTCACCTTTTTGTATTGCGTACCATTTATTATCTAGAAAATATTCCATATCACCTTCAATAACCAAAATGTGTTCTATCACGCCAGTATTGTGTGGTGGTGACATTTGTTGGTGAAGAGGTGATAAAGTTAACGAGAAAACTTCAATTTTTGTTACTTCATCAAAAGGGAACAGTGTAGAGATAGCGATTCCTTTTTCGGTCTTTAGCAACCCTTGCTTTAAATCGCTTTTACCAATGATCCCTAAAAAGTAACTTAACGGTAATTGAAAGCCATTTGCCACCTTCCAAAGTTTTGCAACAGTAGGGCTAGATTCTCCTCGTTCAATCTGTCCTAACATAGCTTTTGAAACGCCAGTGTGTCGGCTTGCTGTATCTAAGCTCCAGGCTTTTTTTGTTCGAGCTAGTTTTAACTGATTACCAATAGCGTTATTTATTTTGTCAGTCATGATTTACCTTGTGCGTTATAACATACGGTGATATGTTGTGCGCTATAACGCACTGAAATTTATTATGGGAGCTTTTACTATGGTAGTCAATCGTATTATTAGTTCGGCGGTTGCCGGATTAGCTGCTGTGGTGATAGGTTTTGCTAGCTCTATAGCACTGATATATCAATTAGTTATTAACCTTGGGGGTGATGCAAGCTTAGCATCGAGTTGGTTATTATCACTAGGGCTAGCTATAGGTATTACCTCTATTGCTTTATCATTTTATTATCGAATACCGATATTAACAGCTTGGTCAACTCCTGGCGCAGCATTGTTAATTGCCGATGCACAAAACTTTAGTCTCAACGAAGCAGTCGCTGGGTTTATGTTTTCAGCGTTGCTAATCTTCTTATCTGGCATTACAGGTTGGTTTGAAAAGTTAATCAACAAAATACCCTTTCAGCTAGCGTCAGCAATGTTAGCGGGCATTTTGGTAAACTTTGGTATCGACGTTTTTAATCATATGAACCAAGAGCCTATTCTTGTTGGTGTGATGTTTTTAACTTATTTAATTGCGAAACAGCTCGCGCCTAAATTCACAATATTATTTGTATTACTACTCAGCGGCGTAATGGCGTGGCAACTTAACTTGATTGATGTAAGTGATTTTTCATGGGAGATCAGTGAGTTCACTTACATCTCTCCAGAATTTAATTTAAAAGCAATATTGGGTGTGGGTGTACCACTTTTTATTGTCACTATGGCAGCGCAAAATTTACCGGGCATTGCAGTATTAAAAGCACATAATTATAAAACGCCGGTATCTTCAATTCTCAGTGTAACAGGGCTAGTAAACTTAATTGCAGCTCCCTTTGGAGGCTACGGGCTCAACTTAGCAGCAATAACCGCTGCTATTTGCATGACAGAAGATGTAGATAAAAAACCAGAAAATCGTTACTGGGCGGCAATTTCAGGCGGTGTTTTTTATATAGTAATGGCGTTATCAGCAAGCTACTTAATGAATGTATTTTCAATACTGCCAACAGCACTAATTTTCGCCTTGGCCGGTATTGCGTTGTTTACAACCATTACCAATAGCATCAAGCAAGCGTTAACAGACAATAAAGTATCTGAAGCTGCAATGATCACATTCTTAGTCACCGCCTCAAACCTAACATTGTTGAACATAAACTCAGTGCTATTAGGATTAATTGCGGGCTGTTTGGTCATGGCTGTTCAGCGTGCGTTCAAAAAAAATGCGGTAATTAAATAGTTTAATAAGCAATAATTTCATTTATTTACAGTAATCGTTATTTTGGATAATAAGCTGAAATATTGTAAATACAGTGAGGACTTTTTTGGTAACACAGTTGGTACATAAAGTTTATGGTACTAAATAGAGTGCTAAAAATAGGAAAGCTAAAGTGTAGAGTGGCTGTAGATCAGACATAAAAAAAGACGCTAATATGCGTCTTAAATCGTTGAAATGGTGGCCCCTCCCTGACTTGAACAGGGGACCTGCCGATTATGAGTTCTTTATTTGCTCCTATCTCATAAATCTATTATCATCTACGAATAACTACAACTCAATAAAATCAATGTCTACAGAGTGTTATTACTTATTATCTGAATCTATTTTAAAGGCGTCCAATAGGCGTCCACAAAAATAAAGGCGTCCTATAGGCGTCCAGATTTCACCTAGTAACATTGTCTGTGTGTGACTTGAACAAGGGATCGTATATGAGCAATAGTAATTCACTGCCTTTCAGAGATGACCGCATAAAAGCCTTAACAGAGCTTGGAGAATATAAAGACTCTTCCTTAGCTGGCTTTGGCATGCGTATAACCAAGAGTAAAAAAACCTTTCAAGTTAGGCGCAAGCGCAGTGGTAAAGATATTCGCGTTAAAATTGGCGAATATCCTGCTATGAATTTGAAGCAAGCAAAAGATAAAGCTTATAAAGTATTATCTGACATTGAGAATGGCATAAACCCCAACGAGCAGCGCAGAGAGCATGAGAACCAAGCGGTAACTTTAGATTCTGTTTTTAATGCTTATCTCGCCAGCAAGTCATTAAAGGATAAAACGATACTAGGCTATAAGCAGGTTATTACTTGTTACCTTAAAGAGTGGCAAAATAAACCGCTGTTAAAACTAAATGAAGATGAAGTTACATATATTCACCAGCAAGTAAGCAAGCGCAGCCAAGCGCAGGCTGATTTAATGGCTAGGGTATTACGTGCAATATTTAACTTTGCTAAATACGAATATCGCGGCACTGATGACTTATTTATCTTCAATGAGAATCCTGTAAAAATTTTATCTCATAAGCGGCAATGGAATCACGTTCCAAGAAAACAAACCCGTATTAGACCTACCGAATTAAAGCAATATTTAACCGCAGTAAAGCAAGTAAGAGACAATCCAGAATACGACCGTTTTACACGTTCCGTATGTGATGCGGTAGAGTTTGCTTTGTTTACAGGCTTAAGAAAACAAGAGGTATTAAATATTGAATGGCAAAGAGTGAACTTAAAAGCTGGCTACTTCTGGATTGATGAAACTAAAAACGGTGATCCTTTAGAGTTACCCATTACCGACACATTAAGAAAAATACTAATGCGCTGCTGGTCTGAGCGTGATGAAACAGCACGTTATGTATTTGTAAGTAAAACTGCAGGGCAAGCAATTAAAGAGCCTAAGTTTGTTTTAAAGAAAATCGCGAATGCGACTAAGCATGACGATAACAACGAACTGATCGCCCACTGGCACGATTTAAGGCGTACATATGCCACGCTTGCCGAATCTATCGGTGTTGGTGGTTATACGCTTAAAAGGCTGTTAAATCATCGTATCAAGCGCAGTAATGACGTTACTGCTGGCTACGTGGTTTTATCGGCTGATGAGCTTCAAGAGCCTGCTAAGCGTGTTGAACAATCAATACTAGAACACGCTGGGCTAATTGTTAAAGAGCAAGGCATAGATCTTAAGCTTCAAGAGCTTTTGCAAGGCGTAAGCGAAGAACAAAAGCGAGCATTAATATTTCAGTTATCTCAAAGCATGGAGCAAACTAAGTAATGACATCACTTATGTTAAAAAAAAAGAGAATGAGAATAGAGCAGCAGAAAATAGATTATGAAACTTGGCTAAGGAAGTTTAAAAATCAAAGGAACTGGATATATTTTCAAAACTGCTTTAATAAAGATATATCTCAAAATAAAAAATACAAAATATTGGATGAGAATGATCGTGACTATTTAATGAATTCAATGTTGTACGCAATATATTTTGCCAAAAAGTCCAAATATGAAAATGAAGAACAGCCCTTATTTAAAGAAACGGAAAGATACAAGCGAGCCACAGAGAGTGAAGAATTACAGGAGGCTCTTTCTAAAATGTTAGACGCAATAAAAACTATATCTAAAATAAGGAGTAAAAATGCTTTTAAAAGAACTCACATTGAACCTAATGCTTCCTCCGATATGTATTCTATTCTCAATAAGTTAGGTGATAGAACGCACCTATCATTAAAAGAAACAATTTCAGATGTAGAAAATCATCCTGATAGAGCAGTAATTAATAATTGGGGTAAAGTCTTTGAGGTTTATGAAAGTGCGATAAAAAATGAAATATCACAAAAGCATGAATATTTTTTTAGTTCATTTCACTGTCTTTTGTTTGAAAAGCCTATAGCTAAATCTAAGTTAGGAAAACGCGTGAGCTATAAAACGGCATTAACTATTTTTTTTCATAATGAATTAAGTAGCATGATGACAGCAAGAAAAAAGGATGAGTATCCAGCAAAGAACATTTCTGGTGGTCCATTTTGCACACTAAAAGGAATTGGTTGGACAACTCCTGCTAGATTAGCGCTTTCAGCGCTGGATTGTTTAAGTTTTGATAATGGAGATGGAGGTATTGATAGTAGTAACATTACGGCGGTGAAATCTCTTGTAAGTGGTGCTAAAAATGTTATTAAATCTCAGAAGAATTTATACATATCAGGTTGGCATATTAGTTTTGATCATATGTGATTTTGAGGATATTTATTGTGCTCACCTAAATATTGGTAAAACCCCCCAAGTTATTAGGACACTTGACTCGTAAATAAAGACAATACTAAACGAGGTCAATATGAAAACAGTAGAACTACAATCAAGATTATCAGAGCTAGTAAACGGCGAACAAGCTGCTTTAATTTTATGTTTAAAACCTGCAACTCTTGCACAAATGAGGTGGCGCGGAGACAAGCGTTTACCTTATGTAAAAATGGGTAAGAGTATTCGATATAAACTATCAGATATTGAAGATTTTATTGAACGCAGCACAGTAGGGGATGGGGCATAATATGAGCAGAAAAAATAGGTCATTAATTAATACTACTAATAGCACTCATGCCACTGTTACTGAGCAATCTATAATCTTTAAACACATGTTAAATGGGCAAAGAATAAATTCAGATCAAGCATATTCAGTATATGGAATTAAGCATTTACATAGTGTAATCCCAAGAATTGAACGATATGTAAAAGTTAACCGTGAGGAAATAAGTAGAAAGCATCACAGAACTGGAAAGATTCGAATCATAGCTAACTACTGGATAGATGACTATTTAATTGGTATTTATGAATCCGCAGAAGCAAGGGAAGAACTAAAGAAACGGCAAACTAGTATTAACATTGCCAAAAGTAGAGCCAGTGATAATAGGGCTCTAAATCGATTATGTAAGTACTCTACCTATGAGACTGTACTTTCAAAGCTTCATGAAATATATGGTCAGCAAGCTGCTAATGATGATTAAGCTTTAATGCTGAGAAACAAAAGGGCTTAACGGCCCTTTTTCTTATCTTAGTTTTTCGTACGCATAAAAAGGTTTAGGGTAACAACGTGTAATTAGTTGCTTAGCATCTACAGGTAAGTTATTGATTAGCTTAGTTACGTACAATTTAACAGCAGTAGGTTGTAAGCACATTATTACCCCTTAATTAATAAGCTTAAATTGCTCCTACCCTTTAAAGCGCACCGTATAGCGAATATCTTAATTTACTTATTAACGGTGGTGTTGATAATAACACCCCTTATTAGCTTGGAATATCTATGAGTATCAAACCAAGGCAATGGGCAAAGCAGCACACCAGCAGATCAAATACCTATGAGTTCAACGGTACACTATGGAATGTAAAAGGCGGTAATGGTGGTCTTAATAAAAGGCATCTAGCTAGGCTATTTCAACAAATGGATGTGATGTTAACCAAGTATTCAAAAGTGTGTATTATTCAGTTTGATTTGCACATGCTCGAATACTCTGAAAATAATCAAATGATGCCAATATTCAAGCGTAGGCTATTTGGTCAAATTAGCAGTAAGTACAAAATACCTGAAAACGATATTGCATATTTTTGGTGTCGGGAATATGAAAAAGGCAAAGGTCAGCACTACCATTGGGCAGTTGTTGTAGACGGTAAAAAAGTTCGATCTGGATATCCTATTAATGAGCTTGTTAGAAGTGTATGGGAAAGCATGGACGGAACAGTTCACTTTCGTCAGTACCATAACCTGACCCGAACATCATTTACAAAGCAAAGTAACGCAATGGACCACTTGAGTTACTTAGCCAAGGTAAGAACCAAAGGCTATGCTGGCGTAAAGGTAAAAAGCTTTTCATCAAGTAAAATTCAATACCCTGATGGAGACATTGATTATAAAAAAGGGTTATACGCAGAATGCACAGGTGGGTAAATACTTAACATTACTTAACATCTTAAACCTGTTAAAACCTAAGTATTCCTAATAGTAGAACCTGATAAAACCTGACATTTATTTGTATAGTTTTGTATAATTTTGAATAGTATATTGTAGAAAGTTAGTTTGTGAATGGATAGGTTTTAATTTATTTAGAGCTGGTAAATTTTCATCTAGTAGATTGTTAAAATTAAAGGGAAGTTTATGTTAAAAATTATTATTGGTTCTTATATCGGCTGTTTGTTTGCAGGTTTTTCTTTATGGTTCGTACAGCAACAATATTACCTTTATAAGGTTGAAGAGGTTAAAGCGACTATAGTTTTAGATAAGCATAAAAATGACGAACGTAAAAAAACATTAGTTACTTCAATAGAGAATTCAAAAATTGAACGGTCTGCCAAGTTATGCCTCAATGAAGCGACCAAGTATCATCAAAGTAAGGCTGTGTTAAAGAATATAGCTCGAAGAGGTTCAGAATTTGTAGCGATAAATTACTTTATCAACAACAATGTATTTCATGCACAGTGCTACATTAATGATCACACATTAACTAGCTTTAAGGTTATTGATTAGTAGCTTGTATTTTTTGAATTGTTTATTTAAAGGCGTAATGCTAAAGCCCTAATATGAACCTAAGAATATTGAATTTATTTAACTCTTGAAGATAGTTGCTCAAGCATAAAGCGTCCAATAGGCGTCCACTAAAATAGAATGAGGTTATCATTTTTAGTTATTATTGGTAAGTATTTGAATTGCAAAGGAAAAATGGTGGCCCCTCCCTGACTTGAACAGGGGACCTGCCGATTATGAGTCGGATGCTCTAACCAACTGAGCTAAGGGGCCATCTTTCTACTTTGCTTTAAAAAAACGCGAAAGGTTCTTCAAAGCGGCGGGAAGTATAAGCATTTTTTATTTTGTTGTCACCATTATAAAGTTAAAAAAACTGATAAATAAGTTCGATAGTTCAATAGTTGAGCGATTTGTTGTTTCAGTAATCGCTCAACTGAGTTTTTAAGTTACTTTAGTCGTTTTCTACTGAGTACAATAATCATAAATAAGATGAAGTATCCTATTGAACCACTGCCTGAAGATTCATTTTCTATTGGTGGTGGCAGTACCACAGGTGCTGCAACAACCGTTAGGGTTAGCGATTTACTAGAAGATAAGCCTTTTGAGTCTGTAGCAGTGAATGACAGTGTTATATCACCTGCACTCGAAGGTGCTACAAAGCTTGCTGCTAAAGCGCTAGCGTTTGTGAGTGTAATGCTAGTTCCTGCTGTTTGCTGCCATAAATAGGTCATTGGGTCATTTTCATTATCGCTGACGGTAGCTGTTACGTTAACGGTTGCACCTGTATTTACTTCGCTATTTTCTGCTAAGGTTATCGTAGGGGCTGTATTACTATCGTCATCTGAAATGGTCACGGTGAATTGGGTATTTGCTCCTAATTTACTGCCTGCAATAGGTGAAAGTGTGATGAAGAAACTCTCATTAGCTTCATTTTCTGTATCATCAATAATAATCACTTGAAGGTTTTTTTCTGCTGAATCGCCGTCAGCCCAATTTATTGTGCCCGAAGCAGATTCTACATCTTCCCCAGTAATCGCGGTATCAGAGCTTAATAAATATGAAACCGATATGGCTCCAGCAGAGCTTCCTTGGCGTGCTAGTGCTATATCAAGCACGCCTTGGTTTTCTGCAACGGTAGTTTCTGCTGTAATAAATGATATTGAACCACTGTCGTCGAGGCCGTCAATATTTACAGTTAAGTAGCTATAGTTACCTAGTGTCGCGCTATTGCTTGGTTGGCTTAAACGCACGAAGAATTTTTCTTGTAACTCTTCACTTGTGGTGTCAGTGGATATCGATATATTGAAGCTTTTATCCGTCGTGTCGTTTGCTGGCCAATTTAAAGTACCTGCTGTAGGTGTATAGTCGCTATCTTCTTTTGCGCTTCCGGGTATGAGTTGGTAATTAACACTTATGGCTTGATCTGGGGCCGTAGCATTATTTCGCTGAACATTAACGGTTAATATCTCTCCCTGGCTGGCGCTGATGCTACTATTTGTAAAAGATACTTTGCCCTGATTAGACTCTAATGTTCGGTCTTTTAAAATATATAATCCACTACCAATATCGCTAACTAAAATATTACCTGAAGGTAGGAAAGGGTAGGCACCCCAAGCGCCATTAAAGCCAGCGTTATTTGATGGAGTATAGGTGTCGAAAAAGCCTACATCGATAGGGTTTGCAGGGTCAGTAATATCTAATACAGTTAAGCCACGTTCGTAGTTTGACATGTAATAACGGTTACCCCGAACAAAACCATTATGGTCAATGGCACGCGTAGGGCCGGTCCATTGTCCAACTTGAGTTGGGTTATTTAAATCAGCGATAGAGAAAATACGCACGGTTGAGTTTAAGCCGCCATCTTTTTCGTCAAACTCATCATGCAAAAATATATGTTGGTTGTCTTCTGTTCCCCAACCTGAGTGTACGTATTGGTTGCTTTTGGAGACATCGTTATATTCACCAGTACCTAGCAGTGTTGTTGCTGAAGTATCTGTGATGTTCCAAAGCTTTACTTCTTTTTCATTGAAGTCGATGAAGACTGTACAGCTATCACCACGGGTATCACATTGGCTTTCTTTTCTGCTATCAGTAATGTTTATTGAAGCACCGTCATGGGTATATCCTGAGCCAAAATAATTATTAGCCAAGCCCGTTAACGTTGATGGTGTTGCTAATGAATAACTATGAAATGCACCACCAAATCGGTTACTACCAATAAGCTGTAAACTAGGTGTTAAACCAGGTAGTGTGATGTTAAGCGAGTGATCTACATTACTAATGTAAACGTTATGTGCTTTCGTAACTACGGTGTTTTTCTCAACTAAACTTACTGAGTTTGGCAATTGATTTAGGTTAATAATAGTGACGAAGTCAGAGGCGCCATCAATGGTGGCATATGCATACGCTTGCCAAGCATTTATTGATTCATCGAAATGTTGATAAACCTTTATGTCTCGCCATGTGGAGTTTAGTCCGCGAATGGTGCCAACTTCTTGTGGATCTTCAGGGTTGGTAACATTTACGATGGCAACGCCATTACGCAAACCAATCAGTGCATATTCGTCACCGGTGTTCAAATCTACATGGCCCCAAATATCATTAGCACTGCTTGGGCGGCTTGAAAAATCATTTAGAGGCATATGAGCAAGTAAGTCGATATTGTTACAAGCAAAACTTCCTGCTGCACCGTTAACACAGTCCACGCCAACTTGCTTTTCACTTAAGGTATAGTAACTTGCTAATTTATTTTGAAGTGCTTTACTCTCTGCACTGTCTTTGGCAAAAAGCGATTTACCATCAGCCATTATAACAAAGCCTTGCTGGCGAAGCGGTTCTGCCATATCTAAGGGAATATTTTTTAGCTCTGTTGGGTTTGTGTCTGGGCTTTGGGTTTGAAAGTGATCAAAGCGATTGTATCCACCGTAAATAGGCACAAGCGCACTTTTCAAATAGAACAATTCATCGCTTGAATTAATGGTGTATTCACCAGAAGATACTAATATTTTATCGCCTTTATTCGCTTGTTGAACTGCGTAGGCAATCGACTTACAAGGCCTTAATACTTGATCACACTTTCCGGTATCTTTGCCCGTTTCAGCGACAAATCGTGCTTTATCATGTTCTGAATGTGCCAAGATTGCTTGGCTTTGAAATAAGGCGGCGATAACGACGAATACCAATGATATGCGTAACATCAGATAGTCCTTATGTTAATAAAATGTTATAAATGTACTTTACTTTAACGTATTTAGATTATTTATTAAATCATTGTAATAGTAGTTGTTACTTTTAACTATGATGATAAATTTTATATTAACAGCTGTAATAAATACTATGTGGACCTTATGTTAATAAATAGGCGCTATACACACTTACTTATATTTATGATTTTAATAAGTGTAGGAGGCTGTTTTTATTTGGGCAATTTGTCAAATGAACAGAAGATTGATCTAAGTTTATCATGGCGAGATGCTACGCTTGACTGTCAATCAACTTTTCATGCAGGCAAAAACAATAAAACGTGGTTTATTGAGCAGTTTCAATTTTTTATTAGTGATATTGAAATTGGTTCGACAAACGCGGGGTGGCAAAAAGTTAAATTAGCTAACACTCCTTTCCAAAATCAAAATACCGCTTTGATAGGCACAAACTGCCAAACTGAAAAACTGCATGCCAAGGATTTAACCAACGTGGCAAATGATGCTAATTGGTCAATTAAGTACACAACTCCCACAGATATAATATTGGATGAAAACAGTGGTATTCGTTTTACGCTAGGTGTGCCGTTTCAGGTAAACCACTTAAATCCTATCAGCCAACAAAGTCCGCTAAATTTACCGTCAATGTTTTGGATTTGGCAAACAGGACATAAATTTTTGCGTTTAGAGCTTGCCGCTAATCATGAGAAGTGGCTATTTCACTTGGGCTCTACAGGTTGTAAATCAGTTAGTGCAATGCGAGCACCTAAAAGTAATTGCCTTTACCCTAATAGGTTTAATTTCGAACTTCCCCTTGGTATTAATAGTAAAATTGCTAAAGGTAACCTTGCAATAAATGTAGACTTAGCTGAATTGCTAAAGCATGTTGAATTATCAGCATCATCTAGCTGTCAGTCAGAACAAAATAATAAGAGCTGCCAACAACTATTTGATAATTTATTGTTAAATAATCAAATTAAAAGTGCTGAAACTGAACCTGGTGTTTTTAATGCCGTGAATATCAATCATAAAAGTAAGGGAAGTACGGTTGAATAAGTTTTTAATAATAACCATCTTTTTAGCTCTGAGCAGTGTACTTTTTTCGTGTGATAACGCTAAACCGATAACAAGTAGTTATAAGTGGCCTATTATTGAGGGTTTTCCAAAGCCACAAGTACCTGACAGTAACCCAATGACTGTTGAAAAAGTAGCACTGGGAAAAACTCTTTTTTTTGATAAAAACTTATCAGCAAACAAGCAGCAATCGTGTGAAAACTGTCATCAACAAAAGTATGCATTTGCCGAGCCTTTGACTATTTCTATTGGTTCAACTGGTGAAGTACATCGAAGAAATGCGCCTGCCTTAGTTAATATTGCTTACAACAAAACCTTAACATGGGCGCACGATGGCATCACTTCATTGGAACGACAAATTTTACTACCAATGTTTGATGAGTCTCCAATTGAATTGGGTATAACTGGCCACGAAGATGAAGTCATTGAGCGGTTTAAAAGCGAAGCATATCAACAGGCTTTTAATGCCGCCTTTCCAAAAGAGCCGATAAGCTTTGAGTTAATAGTAAAAGCGTTAGCGAGTTATGTACGTAGCTTAATTTCATTAAATTCCCCTTTCGATAAATATGCCTATTTAGGTGATGATAACGCAATTTCAGCAGCCGCTATTCGCGGTATGAACTTGTTTTTCTCTGAGCGCTTGGAATGTCATCACTGCCATGGAGGCTTTAACTTTACACAATCAACTACTCACGAACAGCAACTTATCGATCGTCGGCCGTTTCATAATACCGGCTTGTATAATGTGGAAATAAAACCAAAACAATATGGTTATCCCGCTACAGATATTGGCCTTGCAGAAGTTTCTACCTTAGCAAAAGATAATGGTCGTTTTCGTGCGCCAACGCTGCGAAATATTAGTCATTCAGCACCTTATATGCATGATGGCAGTGTTGCGACACTTGCTGAAGTTATTGATATTTATGCCGCAGGTGGGCGAAATATTGAAAGTGGTCCACTAAAAGGCGATGGACGCACTAACTCAATGAAAAGCCAGTTTATCAAAGGCTTTGTACTTACCGCGGAAGAAAAAAAGGACTTATTAGCCTTTCTTGAGTCTTTGACTGACATGAATTTTTTAACCTCACCAGAACATAGTAAAGTGGAAACACAATAAGTCAGACTATTTGATTTGAGATGAATGCTAATTATGCTTCTATTTAGCCAGTCGTCTGACACTTTAGTTATTCAGAATAAGTATTATGATGTAAGCCTTTCGCTTCAACCTCTTTGGTAAACATCTGAATATCTTTCCTTGCTTTAGTGACTTGTTTTTATTCTCTCGCTTGAAGAGCGAATTTTTCACCGTTATGCCTTGTACTGTTAAATATCTATAAATTAGGTAAAAATATTCCTTCTGTTTTTGGTAATAGGAATTATTTTTCTCATGCTTAAAATAATATCCCTTAGATTCAATTAGTTAATTTAGGCATGACTTGTGCAATATATGTTGTGATGGGGAAAGTAAAACGAAAACAAATAATATAATTCTTACAACATTCATCACCCAATTAAATTAAAAGCACAATATAAGGGAATAATATGAATACTAAATTTAACTGCATTTTCAGTGCATTGATAATAGCTGCTACAACAGCCGCACCTGCATCGGCAGAAATTGCTACTGAAGGTGAATGGGGGAAAGTGCAATTCTACGGCAGCTTAAGAGCACTTGTTACTAAAGAAAAAGAACAAGAAAGCGATGTTGCCGATGGTATTTCACGTATAGGCATTAAAGGCTATGTTAATCTTTCTGATGAATGGAAGGGTACTTACCAACTTGAGGGGAGAATTGTTTTAGATGATGGTGTTATTAATAGTGATGCCAGCGATTATCATAAGCGTATTACTTTTGTTGGTTTGAAAAATAAAGAGGTTGGTGAAATCAGGTTAGGTAAACAATATTCACCACACTACTTATGGACTGTGCTGCCTATTGATATTACTTTTCATAATCCTAGACATTACAATATTAGATGGAATGCTAGCGAGAACTCGTCAATTCGCGAAGCCAACTCAGTGGCTTACTTTTCACCATCGTATAACGGGCTAAGTTTTGGTGTGCTTGCAGAGATAGATGGTAATGATACTCAAAGCTCTGGTGTAGATAGTTACAACATCGCAGCTAAGTATAAAATCGGTGCATGGCAACTGGGCGTATCTTATTTTGATCGTAGTGATGATCTGCGTATTAACGATGCCATCAAACCAGATGCTGACACTCTTGCGGCAGCACTTCAATATAAAGCTGATAACCATAAGGTTGTTTTACGTTATCAAAATGAAGATGTATCAGATGGTACAGAATTTAATACTATCGGGTTTTATTATTCATACACTCTTGAGTCTGGTATAACGCCACAATTTAGAATTTACAATTTAGATAATGGCATTATTAAAGGCAATCAAATAGCGATTGGTGCTACAAAGAAATTTAACAAATATGGCGAGATTTTTATTGAATACACTGATTACGATGATGAAGCTGCTCAGCTAAAAAATCGCGATGACGACATAACTGTCGGTGTGAAAATATCTTTCTAAGACCTTATATAATTACTTATTTTAAGTGCAAACATAAGCACATAAGCTTTAATATTTTGGAGAATGACATGAATAAAATTAAATTAGCAGTCACTTGTATATCATTAATAATATTGCCTTTATTAGGACAAGCCGCTGAGAATAAAACACCCAGATCTTACATTTTGTCAACCGCATCAACCGGCGGAACTTTCTATCCAGTAGGTGTTGCAGTAGCGACTTTAGCAAAAATAAAACTAGCCCCGCAAGAAAAACTATCTCTATCTGCTATTACCTCTGCAGGCTCTGGTGATAACTTAAATTTAATGCGTAAAAACGAAGCACAATTTGGCATATTACAAGGTTTATATGGTGCGTGGGCGTGGAATGGTATTGGCCCCTTTGAAAAACAAGGCGCAAATAAAGAATTTCGTTCGGTGAGCATGTTATGGAAAAATGTTGAGCACTTCACGGTTAAAAAAGATGCCGTTAAAGGCAACAACCTAACTGATATGAATGCACTTTATAATGAGTCGTTTTCGATTGGTAAAAGAAACTCAGGAACCGAAGGTTCAGGCAAGTATATTCTTAGCGCCGTAGGCATTAATACGGATAAACTAAACAATGTTCATATGGGATACGGAGCTAGTGCTGGCGCCATGCAAGATGGTCGTATCAAAGGCATGAACACTCCTGCTGGTGTTCCTGTTAGTGCGGTTACACGTGCTTTTTCTAGTGAAGGTGATAATTTGAAAGTATTGAATATTTCAGATGAATCATTGACAAAAATTAACAAAGATTTCCCATTATGGGTTCGTCAAATAATTCCAGCAGAAACTTACCCTAATCAAAAAGAACCAATTAATACTATTGCTCAACCTAACTTTTTAGCCGTAAAAGCTGATTTGCCCGAGCAAGATGTTTACTTAGTCACCAAAGCTATTTATGAAAACTTACCGTTCTTACATAGTATACATTCGGCAACAAAAGTAATGAGTATTGAGAGTGCAATTAGCGGTTTAACCGTACCACTTCATCCTGGAGCAGTTCGTTATTATCGTGAAGTAGGTGTTGAAATTCCGGCACATTTAATCATTGAATAGATAATTTATACCCATTCTACATTAGGGGTTTAGTGTTTTGTAGAATGGGTTTTAAGTGATATAAAAATGCAATGAACACTTCGTCGAAAACGCCAGTAACCTAAATTATCTCATTCAATAGAGCGATAATTATCTTAAAAAAACATCAATTAAAAATATCAATAGTTGGATAAATTATGAATATTAAAAATATAAAAATCCCCATGATATATTGGCTAGCAGTTTTATCAAGCCTCATACATGTCGGCTTAAATTACTTCGCTATTATTCCTGAAAATTGGGCTGCAGCCACTCATTTTGCGTTATTTGGTTGTCTTGGCTCTCTTATACACTTTAAAAAATTATGGCAACAAATAGCTGTTTCAGTTGGTATTATTGCTAGCTCAACATATCTTATATTTGCCGAAGACAGTCTCTATGAAAGAGGACAAACCTTTATTGGTACAGATTTCTTTTTCAGTGCTTTAGCTATTATCTTGGCTTTAGTCTTAATGTTTAAAGCTATTGGTTGGTTCATTCCAACTTTAATTGTTGTTTTTCTAACGTATATAACCGTTTGGGGCCAATACGTAACGGGTGTGTTTAATTTTCCTGGTCTGTCATGGGAAACTATGCTTTTTCGCAGCTATTTTAGTACTGATGGTATGTTCGGTACTATTGCTCAGCTGTCTTGGACCTTCGTTTTTATGTTCGTTTTGTTTGGTGCTTTTTTACAAGTATCAGGTGCGGGCGATTACTTATTAAAAGTTGCAGGTAAACTTGCATCACGATTCAGAGGCGGTTCAGGCTTAGTGTCGGTTTTAGCCTCTGGATTAATGGGCTCAGTTTCAGGTTCTGCCATTGCTAATACAGCGGCGACTGGTGTTATTACTATTCCATCAATGAAAAAGGCAGGCTATTCAGCTGAGTTCGCGGGTGGCGTTGAAGCGGCAGCATCGACTGGCGGGCAACTTATGCCTCCAGTAATGGGCGCAGGTGCTTTTATTATGGCTTCGTATACTCAATTACCTTATTTAACTATTGTTACTGCAGCCTTACTTCCTGCCTTACTTTATTATATTACAGTAGGTTTTTTTGTTCGAGCGTACGCGATTAAACGGGGTATTGATATCCCGAACAAGTTAGCTACTGACTCATCAGAATGTGATGATAATGTTAAAAACGGCTGGAGACACTTAGTTTCTATTGGTATATTGGTCACGTGCTTAATCATTGGTTTTACTCCACTATATGCTGTAGGCATGGCAATAGTTTCTATTATCCTTTTATCTTGGATATCAGAAAAACCCATGAAACTAAAAGAAATTAGTGATGCCCTTGCTGAAGGCTCCAAAGGCATGGTGGTTACTGCAATCCTATTAATTACAATCGGATTAATGGTAAATGCTATTACTACGACAGGCTTAGGAAGTACTTTTTCATTAATGGCAATTGAGTGGGCAGATGGTAGTTTACTGATACTCATCGTATTAATTGCCGTTGCTTCACTTATCTTAGGTGCAGGATTACCTGTAACTGCTTCTTATATTATAGTGGCAACATTATTAGCCCCTGTGCTTAGTGACCTGATTTCATTACAAGTAACAACAGAAGTTATTAATAATGGTTCGTTATCGGTCTCTAAGGATATGATCGCAACTTTATTACCTGCTTTTGCCGATGGCAGTATGCCATTGTCAGATGCTTTATTAGCAGCACCAAGTGAAATTCGTACTATGTTATATGACATGGTGTTATCACCAGAGATTTTAGCGAGTTCTTTATTAGCGGCTCATTTAGTTATATTTTGGTTATCACAAGACAGTAATGTTACTCCACCAGTATGCTTAGTTGCTTACACTGCAGCGGGTATTGCTAAAGGCGATCATACTAAAACAGCCTTTTGTGCTTGGAAGCTTGCTAAAGGGCTATATATTGTACCTATACTAATGGCGTACACTGGATTAGTGATGGGTGATGCTGAAGAACGTATTCTCATTTTTGTATTTTCTGCTATAGGTCTATTTTGTATTATCGCAGCCTGGGAAGGAGTTGTAATGGACGTTATTAATCGAACTAACAGGTTGGTGCTAGGGGTTGTCGGTACTTTATTACTCTGGCCGTTTGACGGAGTTTTACTAAAAATAGTGTTATCTGTAATATTTTTAGCTTATTTACTTTTTTCATTCATTCAATTTAATAAAAAACCTACCTGTGCCCAACTTGTTTAAACAAAAGTACATACCACTTTTATTTGGGCTAACTTTTGTTAGCCTAGTGATTGTGGTGCTTTTAATTTGGATTAAAGATAGTCAAAACGCATCTTTATTTCGATTGTCTCTCATTGAAAAAACGCTCACTAGTACTTTAGAAAAGTATCAATATCTGCCTAAAATATTATCGCATGATACTCGTTTAAGATTAGCGGTTGAAGATAATGATTATGGCTCTCAACTCAATGAATTATTAAAATCTATGCAGATTTCTGCTGGTGTCGACATTCTTTATTTAATGAATAATAAAGGTATTGTTATTGCCACCAGTAATTATGATCAACCCACCAGCTTTATGAACAATCAGTATGAGTTTAGACCTTACTTTGAACAAAGTATGCGCGAAGGCAGTGGCTTGTATTATGGTGTTGGCATTACGAGTAAAATCCCTGGTTATTTTATTTCTTCTCGAATCGAAGGCTTTAATTCAGGATTTGGCGTTATTGTTGCTAAAGTTGAGCCTAATAATATTGAGCGTTCTTGGCAACAATTGACAGGTGATGTGTTAGTGGTTGATGACAATGATGTTGTTATTATGTCGGCACAAAAATCATGGAAATATAATAGCCTTACTGCACTTTCAGCTAACCAACTAGAGAGCATTAATAAGCATCAACAATTTGCAGGTCAAACTCCTAAATTAATCGTTAATAACTCTTTTTACCTTAATTGGGCCTCATTAACGCTTTGGGAAATTGATGATCAGCACTTCCTAATGGAGTCTACTCAATTAGGGAAAAAAGAAAATACGTTATTAAAAAATTGGCGACTTTACTACGCACTACCTTTGAACACTATTATTGAAAAGACCATTTTTAGCAGTTTAATCATAGCGTTCTTATTGTATGGTCTTTATGTTTTTATTAAGCATCTCCGGTTTATTGAATACACACGTAATTTGAAAGAAAAAACAGATCAAAAGCATCGTGCTGAAATGCAGCTGATCATTGATCAAACGAAAGTTGGAATTTTAACACTTGATCAAAAAGGTAATATTCTCAGTAATAATGCCACGTTCCAAGCCTTGTGTAATTATGATGATAGTGATGAAATTAAAGGAAAAAACATAAATAAATTTGTTGGATTACCGAAAAGGTTTGAAGAAGCTATAAACATCAAAGAAACATTTACTGAAGCTTCGTTAACGGACAAAAGTGGTAGCTCGGCATTGCCAATCATGTACATTATTAGTCCTATCAACATTAACGATAGTCTGTATTTAATGACTATTGTGAATATTACTAAACGTAAAAAAGTAGAGGAAGCATTAAGTTTTGCTAACTCTCGTTTAGAAAAGCTCGTTCAAGAAAGAACCTTAGCGCTTAATGCGGCCCAAAAAGAACTCATGCGCCAAGAAAAAATGGTCGTTCTAGGCCGAATGGCTGCGGCGATAGTACATGAATTAAGCCAGCCTTTAGTTGCCTTTAAAAGTGCATTAGCAAGTATTGCTATTAAACAACAAAGAAGTGATTGGGAAGGGGTAAACACCTCGTTGAATAACCTACTCCCACTTTGTCATAATATGCAGGATATACTTATTCAATTAAAATCATTTGCTTATCAAGGTGGTAGCTCAACTAAAGCAGAAAGTGTTGATCTTAATAAATTAATTACACGCTTATTAAGTACTTACCTTGAAAATAATGCTGCGACTATTGATATCACACTCGATGTGCAAACACCGCTAGTGAGTATGAATTCGACTAAACTCGAAATGGCCATTGGTAACTTAGTTAGGAATGCATTAGATGCTGTTGAAAAATCAGAGCAACCTAAAGTCTTTGTTTCAACCCAAGTGATTGATCAACATGCCTTTGTGATTGTTGAAGACAATGGTGGCTTAATGGATGAAAGTGTCGTTGAACATATCTTCGAACCTTTCTTCACAACAAAATCTATTGGTAAAGGGCTTGGTTTAGGCTTAGCGATTACGAATAATATTATTAAAGAATATGATGGGAATATTGAGGTGAAATGTTTGGAGAACTCTACACGTTTTACCATTTCATTGCCTTTATCCTGAAATAATAAGTGCTTTAAATATAAGATCTAACGGTTTAATTAAGGTTAAAATAAATTACACAAGTTCATATAAATCGCTTTATTTCAATTTAAGCACTTATTGATAAAATATACACTGTACTGAAGGACAACATGACCGATATTGATGATCTAACTGCTGAAACTTGTGAGGTCGTCATCGTTGACGACAATAAAGACTTACTGACGAATGTTTCTGACTATTTATCCCTTCATTTTACAAAAGTTCATTCATTTCTAGATCCCGCCGAAGCCATTAAGTTTATTTATAAAGATTTTCCAGGCATTGTGGTTAGTGACATCAAAATGCCTGAAATTACCGGAGTTGAACTGCTTAATCAGGTACTTAGCTGTGATAAAAATATTCCTGTTATATTAATGACTGCGCACGGTGATATATCTCAAGCAGTTCAAGCGGTACAAGAAGGTTGTTATGATTTCATTGAAAAACCTTTTGAGCCTGAGCGACTCTTAGAAAGCATTAATAGAGCCATTGAGAAACGGGTATTAACTTATAACCAAGCCCGTCTGCGCAATGCTTTAAAAAATAAAGATGCCATAGAAACTCGCTTAATGGGCGTTTCACCTAAAATGGCTAAGTTACGCCGAGATATATTGTCCGTTGCCAATTTAGATGTACCTGTACTGATCCACGGTGAAACAGGTGCAGGTAAAGAGGTCGTTGCTAACTGTTTACATGATTTTAGTGACCGTAAAAAAGCCGAATTCGTAGCTTTAAATTGTGCTGCAATCCCCAAAGACTTATTTGAATCAGAGTTGTTTGGCCATGTAAAAGGTGCATTTAGTGGTGCAGATACTACCCGGATGGGAAAATTTGAATTTGCGAATAAAGGAACCGTATTTTTTGATGAAGTAGAGTCTATTCCTTTAAGTGCCCAAGTAAAAATATTACGTGCATTATCCGAAAATAAAGTTGAAGCTTTAGGCTCTAACGTTGCTAAAGATATCGATATTCGTATTATTTCAGCGACCAAAGAAGATCTAAAAGATAATCCAAACTTTAGACAAGATTTATATTTTCGCATGCAAGTTGCGGAGTTATATATCCCACCGCTACGCGAAAGAAAAGAAGATATATTATTGTTGTTCGAACACTTTTCGAGTCAGTTTATGAATCAAAATAACATTGAATGGTCAGGTGCGGGAGTTAACCTTCAACGTCAGTTACTAGAGTATGACTGGCCGGGTAACATTCGTGAATTGATCAATGTTGCTACTCGTTGTGTTATAAAAAATTGTCATGATCTTAATGAACTGTTGAATCCAAACGAGCAAGACAAGCAAGATAAACTCGTACAGTCGTCTTTGAAAGATCTGGTTAATGATTTTGAAGCCAATATGCTTATTAATTCTCTTCAGCGTCACAAGGGCAGTGTTCAAGCGGTTCTTGAAGAGCTTAATATGGAACGACGCACTTTTAACTTAAAGCTAATTAAATATAATATAGATAGCCAGCTTTATAAAAAATAGCGTTCGATTGATCTAGGTGTGAATAACCGTTACTGAGTATTAGCAGTGGTTTTATCGGACAAATAAAAAGAGCATATTAGTTAAACTAATATGCTCTTTTTTTATGCTTTAAATTACTTTATGTAAATTTATTCGCCGTCTAAGAAACTTTTAAGTTGCTCAGAACGAGAAGGGTGACGCAATTTACGTAATGCTTTAGCTTCAATTTGACGAATACGTTCACGTGTTACGTCAAACTGTTTACCGACTTCTTCCAAGGTATGATCTGTGTTCATATCGATACCAAAACGCATTCTTAACACTTTAGCTTCACGTGCTGTTAAGCCCGCTAATACTTCGTGTGTTGCATCTTTTAAGTTTTCAGACGTTGCTGAGTCAACTGGCAATTCACCGCTACCATCTTCAATAAAATCACCTAAGTGAGAATCTTCATCATCACCAATAGGGGTTTCCATTGAAATTGGCTCTTTGGCGATTTTTAACACTTTACGAATTTTATCTTCCGGCATAATCATGCGTTCAGCTAATTCTTCAGGTGTTGGCTCGCGACCCATTTCTTGTAGCATTTGACGTGAAATACGATTAAGTTTGTTAATCGTTTCAATCATATGTACTGGAATACGAATAGTACGCGCCTGATCGGCAATTGAACGTGTAATTGCTTGACGTATCCACCATGTTGCATAAGTTGAGAACTTATAACCACGACGGTATTCAAACTTATCAACCGCTTTCATCAAACCAATGTTACCTTCTTGAATTAAATCCAAGAATTGTAAACCACGGTTTGTGTATTTTTTAGCAATTGAGATAACCAAACGTAAGTTAGCTTCTACCATTTCTTTTTTCGCACGACGAGCTTTCGCTTCACCGATTGACATACGACGGTTAATGTCTTTTATGCCATGTACGTTAAGATAAGTTTCTTCTTCTAACATGTTTAGTTTGTATATGCAGCGTTCAACATCAAGTTCAATGTCAGCCATTCTCTTCGAGTGAGGAAGATCAGCAGCTTTTTGCTCTTCAAACCAACTTTTCGAGGTTTCGTTACCTGGAAAAATTTTGATGAAAGTAGTTTTTGGCATACCAGCACCAACCACACAGTGTTTCATGATTAAGCGTTCTTGAACACGTAAACGGTCCATCACACTGCGCATGTTTTTCACTAAGCGATCAAATACTTTTGGTACGATTCTAAATTCTTTAAAGACTTCAGCTAAAGCGTCAATTGCCGCTTGTGCACTAGCATGACCACGGCCTTTAGTCTTGATGACTTTATTGGCATGTTCGTATGCTTCACGCAAAGCAGTGAATTTTTCACGCGCTTCTTCAGGACAAGGACCGGTATCTTCTTCTTCCTCGTCTTCGTCATCATCAGATTTATCTTCTTCTGCTAACTCTTCTTTAGAAAGCTCAGAACCGATATGCGTTGCTGCAGCAGGAATTTCTTCATCTTCAGCGTCAGGGTCTAAAAAGCCAACGATAATATCGCTCAAGCGAACTTCTTCAGCTTCAAAATTATCCCATTGCTCAAGCAAGTAGTTTATTGCTGGCGGGTATTCTGAAACGCTGCGCTGTACTTCTTTGATGCCTTCTTCGATACGCTTGGCGATTACAATTTCGCCTTTACGTGTCAATAGCTCAACTGTACCCATTTCACGCATATACATACGAACGGGATCAGTAGTACGACCGATTTCACTTTCAACGGTAGCAAGTGCTTGCGCCGCAGCTTCAGCTGCATCTTCATCAGTATTGGCTTCACTCATCATTAACGTGTCGTTATCCGGTGCGTTTTCAAACACCTGAATACCCATGTCGTTAATCATTCGAATGATGTCTTCAACTTGATCTGAATCGATAATATCCTGAGGGAGATGATCGTTAACTTCGGCAAAAGTTAAATAACCTTGCTCTTTACCTTTGGTTATTAACTCTTTAAGTCTAGATTGTGGGGCTTGATCCATTGACGAGTGTCCACCTATTTATGGCTATCAAAATTACAACAGTAAGCCGGAAATTATAGCGAAATGTTTACTAAATTACCAGACGTAACTGTTTTTTGTTGTTAATTTAATGCTGAAATATATTCAGCACGTTATATTATTTTTGCTCACTTAGTAGACTATGTAATTCGCCTATTTCAGCTTTGGTTAATCCCTCAGTGCGTTGCTTTTCCATTAATTCATTCGAGCGATTTTCTAAAAACTTATTAAGAAACTTTTCAATAATATCAAGAAAAGTATCTTCAGCATGACCTGTTTCAATGTGATGCTCGATACACATTATTTTAGTTAACTGCTTTCCGGCTTCTTGATCTCTAAAATATTCAATAAGCTGTGCACTGTTAACTTTCGGGTTTTGCTTACATAACCTAAGTAACTCGTTAAGTAATGGAATGCCCGGTAAATTTAAATCTGCCAATATATTTGGATCAGGCAGCTTTTCTACTATATGGGGATGCTCGAGTAATAATGCAATAGCGAGTCTCACTGGAGTTATTTTTGGTCGCTTCGGTTTGACTTTATTTTCAGTCGTATTCGCAAAGTTTTTATGCAGTTTTTTTAACTGTAGCTCGTTACTTGCGCCAAATTGATTTGCTAGCTTAGTGACTATAGCGTCTTTAAGATTACTTTCTGGTAGTTTAGCTAAATAAGGTTGAAATGCGCCTACAGCAGCGCCTTTTCCTTCTGGTGAACTCATATCAATTTGCGTTAATAAGTGCTCAAATAAAAATCGAGATAAAGGAATGGCATTGTCTAAGATACTTTCAAAAGCGTCTTGGCCTTGCTCCCTGATCATTGAATCGGGATCTTGCCCATCAGGTAAAAAAACAAATTTAAGACTATAGCCATCTTGAATCATTGGCAGGGCGTTATCCATAGCTCGCCATGCAGCATCACGACCGGCTCGGTCACCATCGTAACAACAGATAACTTCTTTTACGGTGCGAAATAATGTTTGTAATTGCTCAGGTGTGGTGGCTGTACCAAGCGAAGCTACTGCGTAGTCAACACCATGTTGTGCAAGGGCAACCACATCCATATAGCCTTCAACGACGACTAAGCGGGTTAATTGCTTAACGGCTTGTTTAGCTTCAAATAAGCCATATAACTCTTGGCCTTTATGATAAATACGTGTTTCAGGCGAGTTAAGATATTTAGGCGTGCCGTCACTTAATACTCTTCCACCAAAACCAATAACACGACCACGTTTATCGCGAATAGGGAATTGAATACGGCCTCTAAATCGGTCGTAAGGTCTATTTTTATCACCTTGTATTGCCATGCCTAAATCAACAAGTTGTTGATTTATTTGGCCGCTGCGACCAAATGTTTTCATCATGCCGTCCCAGGCATCGCTGATATAGCCGATACCAAAACGTTTTACTATTTCGCCACTTAAACCTCGACCTTTTAAATAATTAATGGCGACATCTTTATCGGTGGCAACTTTTAACTGTTGTTGATAAAAACGGCTTATTTGTGCCATTAATTCATAGTCGTCTTGCTTTTGTATATAAGCTTTTTGATCTTGTTTTTGCTGAGCTGGAGAGCGATTATTTTGTTCGCGAGGCACTTCCATATTGTAATGGGAAGCCAGTTCTTCAACAGCATCTGGAAACTCTAAACGGTCAAATTCCATTAAAAACGAGATAGCATTACCGTGTTCGCCACAACCAAAGCAGTGATAAAATTGCTTGTCTTGACTAACACTAAAAGAGGGGGATTTTTCGGTATGAAAAGGGCAGCAAGCTTGGTAATTTTTACCTGCTTTTTTTAAAGGTACGCGAGAATCTATTAATTCGACTATATCGGCACGTGCCAATAGGTCATCAATAAATTGTCGAGGGATCATACCAGCCATAAATACCATTACTTCTATTTAAAATACTATTTTTACACAATTAATATTGGGAGAATAGTAACTTTATGTATGCTAGTTAAAATAAAACCGCGAGGCCAAAGCTGTCGCGGTTTATATTCAGAATGAACAGTGAAGTTCAAAATGGAAGATTAACTAACTGTTTAAAACTTTTCGAATTTGACCGCTAACAGCGCCCATATCCGCTTTGCCTTGCATTTGCGGTTTTAACACCGCCATTACTTTACCCATATCAGCCATTGAGGCTGCACCGGTATCGGCAATCGCTTTTGTAATCAGTTGGTTAATTTCATCTGCAGATAATGGTTGAGGTAGAAAATCTTCTAATGCGACGATTTCAGCAGCTTCTTTAGCTGCTAATTCTTCGCGACCACCTTCAGTAAACATTTTGATAGACTCTTTGCGTTGTTTAACCATTTTAGTTAACAAAACAATGATATTGTCGTCGGTTGCTTCTGTATTGTGATCGATTTCTGCCTGCTTTATCGCAGATAGTGCCATACGAATTACGCCAAGACGAAGTTTGTCTTTGGCACGCATGGCATTTTTCATTTCATCTTTAAGTTGGCTAAGTAGACTCATAGTTAGTATACGCTTAAGTTAACTCAGTTGGCTTAGGATTTACTAAGGTATTCTTAGTACATGCGAACGCGACGAGCGTTCTCACGAGAAACTTTTTTAGCTGCACGTTTTACTGCTGCTGCTTTTTTACGCTTACGTTCCCAAGTTGGCTTTTCGTAAGATTCGCGACGGCGAACTTCTGAAAGGATACCTGCTTTTTCACATGAACGTTTGAAACGACGTAGTGCAACGTCAAATGGTTCGTTTTCTCTTACTTTAATTACTGGCATGTACTGTTTTACCTTAGTTAGAATCTATATTAAATCGGTGTCTGATTTCAGCCACATGGCCTCATCTTCACCCACTCTATTAAAAATTGGTGACGTATTCTAATGCGAAGCATGTGGTAATGTAAAGTAGTAATAAATTTTTCACCTATATCTGTACCAATTGTTGCCTGTATATAACTCGTTTTGGGCGATATTCATTATTAAGGTATCTTTTATACGCTATAAATTGAAAGTTGCTAAGTGCATAGGTAAAATCAGCGGCTATATAACGACTGATTTTTTAATTAACTTTCAGTCGGCTTCTAATGTTGATGAAACAATTCTAGGTAAAGTAAAACTATGCGAATTTTAGGGATTGAAACCTCTTGTGATGAAACCGGTATTGCAATTTATGATGACGGTGAAGGCAATTTACCTGAGGGTATAGTTGCGCATAGGCTTTATAGTCAAATTGCGGTTCATGCAGATTATGGTGGAGTAGTGCCAGAATTAGCATCACGCGATCACGTTCGCAAAACTATTCCATTAATAAAACAAGTATTGGCAGACGCTAATTTAACGCCAGCTGATTTAGATGGTGTTGCTTATACAGCAGGGCCAGGTTTAGTGGGGGCTTTATTAGTTGGTTGTTCAATAGGTCGAAGCTTGGCTTATGGTTGGGATTTACCTGCTGTTCCTGTTCATCATATGGAAGGGCATTTATTAGCGCCGATGTTGGAAGAAAATGTTCCTGAGTTTCCCTTTGTCGCCTTATTAGTGTCGGGCGGTCACACCATGTTAGTGCGTGTTGACGGTATTGGTCATTATGAGTTATTGGGGGAATCTGTGGATGACGCAGCAGGCGAAGCTTTTGATAAAACAGCTAAATTGCTTGGGCTGGATTATCCAGGAGGCCCTGTATTAGCTAAAATGGCAGAAAGTGGACGCAAAGGTCGTTATAAATTTCCACGACCAATGACTGATAGGCCTGGATTAGATTTTAGCTTCAGCGGATTAAAAACTTCAGCAGCAAATACTATTCGCAAAGAAGAAAAAGAACCGTTAACACCTGAGCAAAAAGCGCAAACCCAAGCTGATATTGCTTATGCCTTTCAAGAAGCTGTAGTTGATACGTTAGCAATTAAATGCAAACGGGCATTAAAACAATGTGATTTAAATCGCTTAGTTATTGCTGGTGGTGTCAGTGCAAATAGCGCTTTAAGAGAAAAGTTGTCAGAGATAACGAAAAAGTTAGGGGGAGAAGTTTTTTACCCTAGACCAGAGTTTTGTACTGATAATGGTGCGATGATCGCTTACGCAGGTTTACAACGTTTAAAATCGGGTGTTGATACTGACTTAACGTTTAAAGCAACTCCGCGTTGGCCGCTCGATACGTTAGAGCCAATTTAATCGGACTGACGATATTATTTTTTAGTAAAAGATATTTTTGATTCTGAACCCTGTATAAGTCTGATTATATTTTCTTTATGTCGAAATATAATCAGCGCAGATAACATTAAAACAGGAAAGACATAAATAGGTTTTAATAACCAAGTGTATAAGGGTGCCATTGATACGGTCACAATGGCAGCTAAGCTTGAATAACGCGTGGTTTTAGCGACAATTAGCCATGTTAATATAAGCAAGCCACCTAAATCCAAACCAATAGGTAACAACACACCAAAGGCAGTCGCCACCGCTTTACCACCTTCGAAATTAAAAAATATCGGATACATGTGCCCTAAGCAAGCGGCAACAGCAATGATTCCCAAATATACAGGATCTAAGCCTAGAAAGTAGCCGCCCCATACTGGTAAAGTTCCTTTTAGTATGTCAAAAATTAGCACAGAGGCCGCGACATACTTATTGCTAATACGTAGAACGTTAGTTGCGCCAGGGTTTTTGGAACCGGAAGTTCGAGGGTCGGGTAAGCTCAAAAGTTTACAAAGTAAAATGGCACTCGAAATTGAACCTACTAGGTAGGCCATAACAACCATTAAAAATGTAACAAGTAAACTAATGATATTCAGTTCCTTTCAAAGTAAGCGGTAAAAATAGCCAACTCTTTTTATCTTTTTGTCATTGTAGCGTGTTGTTTACTAGTTTTTCTAGACCTGCACAGGTAAACTCGCCATTTATTTTGTAAAGTAAGTTATGGCGATTGTTTGTACTATCTCATGAAACGCCATTAGATAAATAAGGTTTGAGTGTGGATAAAGTCTATATTGAAGGGTTAACCTTTCAAACAACCATTGGTTTTTACGCATGGGAAAAAGAAATTAAACAAACACTTGTTATAGATTTAGCGATGGGTTGGAATACGGCTGAAGCTGCAAAAAATGACGAATTATCTAAAACACTTGATTATGCCGCAATCTCTGAAGCAATAGTCGAGTTCGCGAACGCTAATCCCGTTGATTTAATTGAAACGCTTGCCGAACGAATTGCTGAGTTTCTTATCGCTAATTATCAAATTCCTTGGTTACGATTAAAATTAATGAAACCAAATGCCGTGCATAATGCCACTACAGTAGGTGTTGAGATAGAGCGTGTTTCACAGAAACTTGATCAAATAATGTAATGGCTGAAATTTATATTTCACTTGGCAGTAACATTAACCGCCAACATCATATAGAACAAGGACTTAATGCTCTAAGCGATACTTTTGGTGTACTTACACTGTCTTCGTTATTTGAAAGTGAAGCTGTTGGTTTTGCCGGAAAAGCATTTTACAATATGGTCGTTGGTGTTGAAACACAGTACAGCTTAGATGAGGTTGCCGCGATATTACGCAAAATAGAGTTTGCTAATGGCCGAAGCCAAGACGCTAAAAAGTTTAGTCCGCGTACGTTAGATTTAGACTTATTACTTTATGATAATGTTATTGCTAATGCGCCTGCACAAATACCTCGTGAAGAAATCAATAAAAATGCCTTCGTATTATGGCCACTGGCGGAAATCGCGGGGCAGCTAGTTCACCCTATTATTGGGCAGTGTTATCGTGAGTTATGGCAGCAATACGATAAAAGTCTTCAACAGTTAAAAGTAGTGCCTTTAGTTTGGGCCGAAAAAAATAAGGGAATATAAGTTTTATGAGTACAGTAGAAGTTTTTATTTTAGCGTTAATCCAAGGTTTAACCGAGTTTTTACCTATTTCTAGTTCAGCACACTTAATTCTACCGTCAGCTGTTTTAGGCTGGAAAGATCAAGGCTTAGCATTTGATGTTGCTGTACATGTTGGTACTTTATTAGCGGTAGTGCTTTATTTTCGAAAAGAAGTTGGCAGCATGGCTGTTGCTTGGTTTGGTACGTTGAAAGGCGAACGAGATAATTTTGATGGCAAGTTAGCTTGGTGGATTATATTTGCCACTATTCCAGCAGGCTTGTTTGGGTTATTGGGTAAAGACTTCATTGAAGAACACTTACGCAGTGCTCTTGTGATTGCGGCTACTACATTATTGTTTGGTTTTTTACTTGGCTTTGCAGACTTTAAAGCTAAACAAAATAAAACCATTGAAAATTTAGGTTTTAAAGGCGCTATGCTTATTGGTTTGGCTCAAGCAATCGCTTTAATTCCAGGTACATCTCGCTCGGGTATCACTATGACTATCGGCTTAATGTTAGGCTTAAGCCGTGAAAATGCAGCGCGCTTTTCTTTTCTATTATCAATTCCTGCGATTGCCATGGCAGGTAGCTATTTAACTCTAAAGCTAATTCTAGAAGCTGGTAGTGTTGATTGGGCAGCTATGGGGTTAGGGAGTGCTTTAGCATTTGTGAGTGCATATGCGTGTATTCATTATTTCCTTATCATGGTGAATAAAATAGGCATGATGCCATTTGTAATCTATCGCTTAGTTTTGGGTGCTGGTCTGCTTTGGTTTGTACTGTAAACGTTGTTACAATATGATAAATAAAAAACGCGCTTTGGCGCGTTTTTGCTATAAATCTATAAAGTAGTGCATTAGAACTAATCTAAACTTTGTAGCTATAGCAAACGTATTATTACATTAGTCTTATTAATATTAACGCTAGCTTTAAAAAGTAGAGTCTAATATTAAACTAATAACAAGTGAGAATTTTGATGGATTTGTCTTTAACTGAAGAACAAATAATGATTCAAGATATGGCAAGAAAGTTTGCCGATAGTGAATTAGCACCTGTAGCAGCAAAGCTTGATGAAACAACGGATCAAGCATTGTTTTTGAAAAACTTAGCTAAACTTAATGAGTTAGGTTTTATGGGGCTAAATATCAAAGCTGAATATGGTGGTGTTGAAGCAGGAACCGTCGCTTTTAGCTTAGCCATTACTGAAATAGCACGTGCTTGTGCCTCAACCGCGGTAACAACATCGGTAACCAATATGGTGGCAGAAGTTATTCAAGCGGTAGGTAATGAAGAACAGAAAAATAAATATTTGCCAAAAATTTGTAGCGGTGAATATCGCGCCGGTGGTTTTTGTTTAACTGAAGCTACGGCAGGATCAGACCCTGCGGGCATGAAAACACAAGCGGTTAAAGATGGCGATGACTATATTATTAATGGCAGTAAGCTTTATATAACCAGTGGTTCGTTTGCTGATGTTTTTGTTGTTTGGGCGGTTACCGATCCTGCCGCTAAAAAAGGTAAAGGTATTTCGTGTTTTATCGTTGAAGCGAGCACCGACGGTATCACCATTGGCAAAGCAGAAGAAAAGATGGGACAAAAAGCATCACCGACCAATGAAGTGCACTTTAATAATTGTCGTGTGCCTGCATCGGCGATGATGGGCGCAGAAAATAAAGGTTTTGGCGTCGCTGTTGGAGAGCTTGCAGGTGGTAGAATTGGTATTGGTTCATTAGCATTAGGTGTGGGACTTGCCGCGCTCGATTATGCGAAAGCGTATATTGTAGATCGTAAGCAATTTGGTCAATCACTTTCAAACTTTCAAGGGTTACAGTGGAAGTTAGCAGAGCGCTATACCGAAATGGAAGCTGCGCGATTGTTACTGATGCAAGCGGCATATACTAAAGACCAAGGTCAGCCCTTTGGTATGGCAGCGTCAATGGCGAAATTATTTGCTACAGAAAATGCCAATAAAGCCTGTTACGATGCTTTACAGTTAATGGGTGGGGCAGGTTATGTAAAAGAATACCCACTTGAGCGTATGGCGCGTGATGTGCGTGTAACTTCGATATATGAAGGTACCAGTGAAATTCAGAAAGTGATTATAGCCCGCGAATTATTGCAAAACGTTTAAATTATTGTCGCTGCTGAATAAAAGTTAAACGCTCTGAACCTGCCTACAACGCTTGAAAACTAAGCGTGGGAAAGAGCGTTAGATAATAACTGAATATAAAACTAATATACAAAACTGAATGAGTAAAAATTATAAGACCTAAGCGCCAATTTGAGCAATGAGTCGCTTAGCTTTATTTACAAAGCTTGGATCTTGGAATAATTGGCTAATTTTTTCTAGACCTAGCTGTTCTATATTTGTTTGCACATACATGAAATCTACGCTGCTTAATGCATCAAGACCATTGTTTTCACTCTGAAAAATATCTCTAACCTCTTCAAATGCAATTAAATCACCTAGTCGACAAGATAAATAGCAAAGCAAAGTATTTTGAGCTTCTTCAAGCGGCATAGCACTGATGAGTTTGTTATTCACTAAAGGGATTAGGCTGTTACCAATTCCGTCAACAATCGACTTGGGCAATTGCCATTGCTCTGCTAAAGCCTTACCTATTACCGATGAGTTTACATCTAATGTTATTTGTCCATTTTGTACTCTTTCAAACAATGACGTTTGATTTAAGTAAGTACTGGCTATTGATGGCTTGTAAGAGAGCATTGTCATATCGCCCAAGCTCATTAGCAGGCACAAGGTAGATAATTCAGCGGCATTCTCTTTGTCTAAATGTTTAGCGAGTAAAAATACTAAAGAACTTGCGAGATAGCTTGAGACCCATATTTTCTTATAAGCAGCCGCTTGCGCTTCGTCTTTGAATGACAAACTTTGTTGTAAAATAAATTGTATAGCGATATTTCTTACTGCGGTTGCGCCCATAAATACAATAGCATGATGAATACTTTCAATGGGTTGTTGCAAAGAAAAAAGTGAGGAGTTAACCGTGTTAAGTATTTTGGCAGTCATTTCTGCATCTGATTTGATCAGAGTGATTAGCTCTTTAGCTTCAAGCTCGCTTTTGGTTAAACTTAACAATAAGGGGTTTGGCTGGCGGCAGCATTGACTCATTTCATTAATATTTTGTTGCTGCTTACGATTAAGAATATCAAAAGGCAGTAATGTAAAATTCAAAAAGTCATTTGAATTATGCGCTAAGTTATTTACCCCACTATTTTCCTCTGGAATAAGGCGTACTGGCATCTGAATGGGAGATGATATGCTACGTATGTTAGCTGCTGGTGATTGACTTCGTTTAGCGACAATATTTTGAGTGCGACTAATTCTTCTATTGCCTTTTCCTCGTTTTAAATACCATAAAAGAGAGGTAACAATGACGATAACTATAACAAACATTTCTAATGACATTTTACGGCTTATTTAATAATAAAATTCCTATAAATTATGAACTTATTAAGTATTAAGGTCAAATGTAATACACGTCACTTATTTGACTTTGCGGTAACCTCGATAACATTATTAGCTAAGCTGTTTAAAATAGTTTAAGAGCAAGTGTAGAGCCGCATGATAAAACTTATAAACTTAGGTTTTAATCATACAGCTGTTACGCGCACTTATTTATAGTCTGTGCTTACAATAAATATTTAGCACATTTGCTTGCATCTTTAGGGTTTGACCCCACTTAAAAATATATGTCTTTATTATTGGAACTGCATTAATGGCAAATTCTATTGCGATTACCTTAGAAAATTTTCAGCAAGTTATTCTCGAAGAATCAAAAACTAAACTTGTACTGGTTGATTTTTGGGCTCAGCAAATACCAGAAAGTGTTGAATTGCGAGATAAATTAGCTATAGCATTAACCCATGTTGGCGATACTATTTTGTATGCAACGGTTGACTGTGAAACTCAAGGGCAAATTGCTCAACAGTTTGGTATTCAAGGTTTACCCACCGCTATTTTAGTACAAGACGGTCAACCGCTTGATGGGTTGACTGGACCACAAACTGATGAAAGTATTAGTGAATTTTTGGCGAAATATTTACCAAAAGAGCAAGACTCTTTATTAGCTCAAGCAAATGAGTTAGTAGCAGAAAATAAAATTGCTGAGGCATTGCCTGTTATTAGCCAAGCTTACCAACTCGACAATGAACGCGCTGATATTAAGTTAGTATTGGCCAATGTTTATATTCAAACAGGTAAAGTCGAAGAAGCAGAAATTTTGCTCAATAGCATAAAAATGATTGATCAAGATAGCGATTATAAATCGTTAGTGGCGAAGTTGGAGCTTGCGAATCAAGCGGCAGATTCTCCTGAAATTCAAGCGCTTGAGCAACAATTACAAAACGATCCGGATAATATTGAATTACAGCAAAAACTAGCTGCGCAATACAGCCAAGTTAATCGTAATGATGAAGCGTTGTCGATACTGTTTTTATTAGTACAAAAAGATGGCGCAGATATGACCAGTAAAGATTTATTGTTAGATGTGCTGAAATCATTGCCAGATGGTGATGCGCTAGCAACAAAATACAGACGTAAGCTATACACCTTAATGTATTAACACTCAGGTGTTTATTTAAGTTAGGTAAATAAAGTTAATAATGCTCAAAAAAACGCATAACAATTTATTGTTATGCGTTTTTTTATTCATCATGTTTGCTAAAGAGGGGGCGTAATTTGTAAAGTCGTTGCTATTAACTCGCTTGAGCTATTAAGTTTTCATCTTTTAATAAATAAGAAAACTCATGTAAAAATTTTTGTATCTTTTTCGCAACCACTAACTGGCAGTATTTGTTTTCAGGGTTGTTAGTAAAATAGTCTTGATGGTAACTTTCTGCACTATAAAAATTATTGGCGGCTTTTACAGAGGTAACTATAGGTTGATCAAAGGCTTTTTCATCAGTTAACTCAGCAATTCGCGCTATCGCTATTTCTTGCTGAACTGGGTTATGGAACAAAATAGTTGAGCGATATTGACTACCAATGTCATCACCTTGGCGATTGATCGTTGTAGGATCATGTATAGCAAAAAATACCGTTAAAATTTGCTCTACACTTAATAGCTCTGGATAAAAGTTGATTTGCACCACTTCTGCGTGATTACTAGTACCGCTGCAAACCTGCTCATAGCTTGGATTGATAATGTCGCCATCGGCATAACCACTTTTTACTAAATCAACGCCTTTTATGCGAGCAAAAATATTTTCAATACACCAAAAACAGCCTGCGCCTAATGTTATTGTTTCGATGCTCATTTATCTAATCCTCGGAAAATTTTCTTGGTGAAATAAATCATTTTGTTAATACATGAGACGTTTAGACGTCTATATATTTAACTTTTGTAAAAGATAGCACTCAGACGTTTAGATGTCTATATGTTTTATTCACTAATTTTAAATACTAGCCGCTAAAAAATAGGATAATTGATAAGTTACTTAATAAAGTATTGAAGTGAGAGATATTCATAAAAAAATAGGGAGTAATAAGCTTTATGATTAGCATATTAAATCACAAAGTTTCGTTGCGTGTTTTAAGAGAGAAGGTGAAAATACTCTGGCAATTTAATGCCTTCGTCACTGATTAAAAAAGTCTAATTAAAAAGTAAGTCTGATTTAAAAAACGAGTCAAAGTAAAGTGCTGTTGAAGTTGGCCTAGTGCTTTTTAATAAACACTAGGCTCATTACATACACCACAAAGGGGCTAATCTGAGGTTAAGTTAAAAGCAACATGTTGATGAAAGCGTAAGGTTAATTCATCTTTTTCAGTGGGAAGCTCTAATTCTGTAGCTAATAGGCGCATGGCTTGCTCTATTTGATTAACAAATTTCGCATAGTTTTGCTCTTCACCATTCTCAGAATGGGCAACAAAGACAAACTGTACATTATCAACCAATTCAGCTGCTTGCCATCGGCTAACAATGCCACAAGGACTTTGGTTTGGGTTGTAGCCTAACATTTGCAATTCTCCAACTTTGGATACTAAATCATGCAAACTGTGTCGCACAATAGGGACTAATCCGTTCGCAATCAGGGCGCCATTATTTAAGTTAAAACGTTTTGCGACTAAAGAAAAAGTATCGGTTAAGTAAGTGTATATTGGGTTGTAGGGATCTTTGGCTGTGGGATCAATATCTACTAATTGAGAAATTCTATGATCGAGTGTTAAGTCGATAATGGCATAAGTGATAGACGCTGTATTTTCAGCTAGAGCAACATTTTCACTTGCATACCTTTGGCCGATAGGCCTGAATTTATGTGCCGTACTTGTATTGCAGCCTTTGTTTTTAGCAAAAATGTCATAGGTTAAGTGTTGGTGGTCGCGCATACGTATTTCTTTGAGCGGGAGTTTTATTTGCTGAGCAAATTTTTTCAGTAAAGCTTTTACGCGTTGATGAAAAGCGGCAGCACCAAGCCTGATATCTGTTCCTGACGCTAAAAATACTAAGGTTATTTTTTTTGTTCTAATATTGGCATCAAAGAAGGAGTTTTGTAATACATGCTGATTTGGATCGTAATAGAAGATGATTTGCTGCTTTGTTTGCCATTGATGCATTTCTTGGCTATAACGCACTCTGACCAATTTATTGTTGGCGACCAGTATGCTGTTTTTAATCTCGCTTTCGTTACTTAGGGTAAATAATATTTTCGCTAGCGTTTGATAACAGTCATAATAATTGCTGCTGCCATCTTTAGCTATTTGTATGGGTAACTCTGCAAGCAGTTGATCTGTTAAAGCAAATTCAGCCAAGATATACTGATTGTCGCGCGAACTTGCCGGTATATAAGCTTTTGCTGCAGCGTTACGTTTCCTAACTATTGACATCACAATTCCTTGTCTCAATTTTAGGTACCACATTGATACCGATTCATTAAATATGAGTTGGATTATAAGCCGTAGATGTGACATTTTTATGTCAATGAATCAGCGAAACTGAAATAGTAAATAACATTTGGAGGCTCGCTTGAGCAGACGAAATATATGTCGATAGAGGATAAAGCAGAGCTAGTTGCTGCAATAAATCAGATCATGCCATTCGGAAAGTACAGCGGCCGAAAGTTACTACAATTACCTGAGCCATATTTGGTTTGGTTTCATGCTAAGGGTTTACCTGAAGGAAAACTTGGCGAGCAGTTGGCACTTATTTATGAAGTAAAACTTAATGGCTTAGAAGATATGTTAAGACCCTTATTGCGAAGTTAAGCGATTAAATTATAGTAAATTTAAATACAAAAAATCGCGGTATTAATTTTTTGTTGAGCAAACGGGGCATTTTTTCTGTTTTGTTAAGGTAAATTGTTGCCATGAATTATTCAAGCCATCGAAAATATTTAATTGATTGGTTGCGACCGTATGGCCGGTTAAAAACTTAATGGCTTGCAAGGCTTGCATACCGCCGATAATGGCGAGAATTGGTCCTAATATCCCTAAAGTTTGACAATTATTATCAGGTGCTTTTTTGTCGGCTGGAAATAAGCATTGATAACATGCACTGTCGGGTATGTTTGGATTTACAAACATATGTTGTCCGTCAAAACCGGTTGCTGCGCCAATAATTAACGGCTTTTTATGTTCAATACATTTTTGATTGATTAAATAACGCGTAGTGATGTTATCAGTACAATCAAGCACTAAGTCGACAAGGGGGAAATAGTAGTCGGCTAACTCAGCGTCGAGCATTTCATCGAGCACTTCAATGTTATTACTGCTATTAAGTTGCTGTAGTTTTTCGGCGGCATTGTCGGCTTTATTTTTGCCAATGTCGTTTTCATCAAACAGTATTTGTCGGTGTAGGTTACTAATGTCAATACTGTCACCATCAGCCAGATAGATATTACCAATGCCTGCAGCGTTTAAATAAACACTTACTGGGTTACCCAAACCGCCAACACCAATAATTAAAACACTGGCATTTTTTAGGGCTTGCTGACCTTGCTCGCCAATACCTTTTAACATAGTTTGACGACTAAAACGTAATTGTTCGTTTGCACTAAGCATGGGGAATTGGCCCTGTATAATGATAACTATGTACAGCATTGGCTTTAAACTGAATGTATACCGCCATTTTTTCCGATAGCGCCATTCGAGTTGCTGACCATAAACTAATTTGCGCATAAAAGGCTTGTTCAGCACATTCTAATGTAATTAACGCATTGGTTTTATTGTGTTGAATAGCGGTAATTGTTGCAGGTAAATGATTAACAATTGAACTGTGCTCAGGCGCTGTTAGGCAGATACTAATATCTCTTGCATAGATGATACAGCGCAGTTGTTGGCCTATTAAGCTTTGTTCACTTTTTTGCTCGATACTTTGCGCAAGTAGCGGTAAATATATGCTGTGTTTATCGTTCTGTGTTGCGGGTAGTAAAAGGCGAGTTAGGCCGTAATCAGGCAAATGCTCAGCAATAGCTAACGACAAGCTTGTTTTAGGACTAGATTCACCGCGGCTATTTAAGTCGTGGATTGCTTGATGAATAGGGGCTACTTGGCTAATTTTTCCTGCTGACACTACGACTAATTGCTCGGCAATACTCTGTAATTCACTCAAACTGTGACTGACATATAGCATGGGTAATTGAAGTTGTTGTTGAATGGTTTTTAAAAAAGTCAGCATTTGCGATTTAGTCGTTTTGTCTAAGGCACTAAAAGGTTCGTCTAATAATAGTAATTTAGGCTCTGCTAATAAAGCTCGAGCAATTGACACTCTTTGTTTTTCACCGCCAGAAAGTTGCGTAACACTGTGGTGTTGTAATTGCGTTAACTGGGTTAATGTCAAAACTTCTTCAATGGTTAATTTACGGTTTTTAAGTCGCTTAGCGCCATAAGCTAAGTTCTCATAAACGTTTAAATGTGGAAATAAACGACTGTCTTGAAATACTAAGCCGATATGTCTTTTTTCTGCTTTAATAAAACAATGTTCGTCACTATTTTGTAACGTCATATTATTTAACGAAACGTGGCCTTTTGCTTGTTTTTCAAGACCAGCAATTACCCGTAATAAAGTCGATTTTCCTGAGCCTGAATCACCATAGATACCGGTAATATTATCGATACTAATCTTTTGCTTAATCACTGTTTCAAAACTGTTAAATGCCAAAGAAAAGTCTACTGTTAGGGTAGAAGTGCTGATCTTATGTTGAGGCGTTCGCTCAGGCGTTAGTATCTTACTCATGACTTAACGACTCGTTGTTTACTGTTCAAGCTTTTACTTAGGTTATTCCCCAGTAAATAAACTAAAGATAACAGTATCAACGAAGCAACTAATAACCCTGAAGAAAGTATATGGGCATTGGTGTAATTAAACGCTTCTACATGGTCGAATAATGCGATGGATAACACCCTTGTTTCGCCTGGAATATTACCGCCAATCATCAATACTACGCCAAATTCGCCTACCGTATGTGCAAAGCCTAAAACGGTTGCGGTAATAAAACTGGCCTTAGTAAGTGGAAAAACAATACTAAAAAATCTATCTATTGGCCCAGCGCCTAACATAGCGGCAGCTTCAAGATGATGATCGCCTAATTGTTCAAAAGCTTTTTGTAATGGCTGTACAACAAATGGCAAGGAATATAGCACCGAGCCGATAACAATCGCACTAAAACTGAAAGCAAGTTGACTGCCAGTGGCGCTTTGCCATAATTCTCCAGGTAATGATGTAGGAGAAAACGCCAACAGTAAATAAAACCCTAATACAGTTGGTGGCAATACTAGCGGCAGAGCAACAACGGCTTCAAAAAATACTTTAAATCGACTTTGCCACTTTGCCAAATACCATGCGAGTGGCGTACCTAAAAGCAGTAGTATAACGGTAGTAACAGCCGCCATTTTTAAGGTGGTGACAAGGGCGAGAATATCAGCTGAAATATCCGTCATGTTATTGCGTGACCTTATTCATTTTGCTTGATGATTCAAGGGCTAAATAACCCAGTTTTTGTAATGTTTGTTGACTACTTGCTTGCAGAAGAAAAGCACTTATTTGTGTTGCAAGTTCAACTTGAGGACTAGATTTAATAATCACTAATTGCTGAGCAATAGGTTGGTAATAACTCGCAGGAATAATAATACCTTTGTGATCATTCATCACTAATTGGCTATTGGCTACTATACCTAAAGGCACCGCTTGACTGCGAACCTGTTGAAAAGTTTGATTGATGTTAATACCAGTAATTAAGTTACGACTAATTTTCGACCACAAAGACAAATGCGTGAGCGCTTGTTGTGCTGCCATGCCATAAGGTGCGGTGTCAGGGTTGGCAATAGCTAACTTACCTGAATAGTGCATTAGTTCACTTAAATCACTTATAGGTTGGGTTGCCGACCATAAAGCAATTTGCCCAAAAGCATAAGTTTTTCGGCTATTTGCTACGATCAGATGCGATTGTTCAAGCAGCTCTGGGCGCGTGGTATCGGCAGATAAAAACAAATCAAAAGGAGCGCCGTGCTTTATTTGCAAATATAGCGTGCCAGTCGCCGCGCTGATAATTTGTAAATCAATCTGCTCTCTATGGGGTAAGTCAGCTAAGAGTATTTCAAGTGCTGGCGCAAAATTAGCAGCAACAGCAATACGAAAAGGCCGAGCTTGCTCTTGTAGTGTTACAGCGAATGTTTGCTGGGCACACAAAGTAAAACAAGCCACCAATAGCAGGCGAGTTTTTATTAAAAGCTTAAACGTAAATCTAGATATGAGCTCGGACATGTGTACTTTCTATAAAAATGCGTTACGTAAACTTTAAATGCGGAACAAAGTTACATGGGCGATGACTGGCGTCTAATTGCTCAACTATTAATTTATCCCAAGCTGTTTTACAGGCATTTGTTGACCCCGGTACAGACAATATAACGGTACTATTTGCCATGCCGCCAAAGGCACGAGATTGCACGGTTGAGGTGCCAATTTCGTCAAGCGATATTGCTCTAAATACTTCACCAAAGCCTTCAATGTTTTTATCAAATAAAGGCAACAGTGCTTCAGGTGTATTGTCTCGTGCAGTAAAACCTGTGCCGCCTGTGGTTAATATCACTTGTATATCGTCACGGGCAATCCATTGAGAAACAATTGAGCGTAATTGGTATACATCGTCTTTTGAAATTTCTTTCGCTGCTAACTTATGACCTGCACCTTGTAAGCGCTCAACCAATGCTTGGCCTGAGGTGTCGTTGTGTTCTTCTCGGGTATCTGAAACGGTTAACACTGCAATATTTAATGGCACGAAACCATCGCCACAATGGATAGGGGAATTACTAGACATGAGATTTCCTTTGTAAAGATAAAAGTTGCTTTGCCTGTTGCCATTGCTCAGGCGTATTGGTGTTGAATAAACATTGGCTATTTTTAGGCGTTATTTCCCTATGCGGAATTTGCGTGAGTAAACTTCGAACTGAAGGCCCAGATAAATTACGTTTATTATTAGCTGATTTTGATGCTACTTGCGACTTACCTTGAGAGTAAGTTCGAGACAGTGATTGTTGAAAAAACTGTTCAACAAAAGCATTTACCGGTAAATATAAGGGCAAGTAATTATCCGTAAAGTAACAAGCGCGTTGGCTTAATTCGCCTGCTTGTTTTAATGCTAAAAGTTCATTTGAGGTCATTAACGGTAAATCAACCGGTAAAATTAACAGTGCTTGAGGTTTAAATTGTTCAATAATACTTTGAATGCCACCTAGAGGTCCCATATCAGCTAGAAGATCGTCAACGCCGTGTTCACCGCCACTAACAACGACCTGCGAACTACCAGCAGCGTTAAGCAGCGATTTACTATAACTGAGCATGTCTTGATTATCGCGCAGCAAACCGGCTTTATTTTGCCCCATGCGGGAAGACTTCCCCCCCGCTAAAACGACTCCTAAGCATGATTGGAATAAAGTCATTAACCGCCCAACATCGCAAGGTTTTTTGTCGCACCGGTAAGTTTTTCATGTAAAAAGTGAGTTTGTTTTTTGTCGGTTAGCATCTGGGTAATCGCAGCTTTTAACGGCTCAACATCATCGGTTTGTAAATAGTCTTTTAACGATAAACCTTGCTCGGTAAATAAACATAAATGCAATTTACCTAACGAACTTATGCGTAAACGGTTACAAGTATTACAAAAGTCTTTTGAGTAAGGCATGATCAAGCCTATTTTACCGGCATAATCTGGGTGATAAAACTCTTGCGCTGGTCCTGCGGTTTTATCATTAATAACCGGTAACCAACCGTCTAAGATTAAGTTCTGCTTTATGCGCGAACCTTGAACATGTTGTGCATCGAAAAATTCTTTATTATCACCTGTTTGCATTAATTCAATAAAGCGTAATGTGACCGGTTTATCTTTTAACCAAGCTAAGTAACTTGCAATGTCGTAACCATTATATTCACGCATTAAAACCGTGTTTATTTTGATGGCTACATTGCCAGCATCAATCGCCATATCAATACCTTTGAGGATATGATCAAGCTTGTCGTGGCCAGTAATTGCATGGAATTGTCTAGGGTCTAAACTGTCAATACTGATATTTATGGCATCAATACCTGCATCTAACCAAGCAGGTAAATGCTCAGGCAGTTTGTAGCCATTAGTCGTAATGGCTACTTTCTTAATGCCAGGCGTTTGTTTACATTTTGCAATTATTTCAGGCAGGTCTTTACGCAGTGAGGGTTCACCGCCAGTAATTCGAATTTTTTCTGTGCCCATAGCAGAAAATGCTGAAGCTAAACGTGTTATTTCAGGTAGGGTTAAAAATTGTCTGTCGTGATCGCATTTATAACCATCAGGCAAGCAATAGCTACAACGAAAATTACAAACGTCAGTGATCGATAGGCGCAAGTAATAAAACTTGCGGCCGAAGTTGTCTGTTAACATGTCACCTTTCCAAAGTCGGGAGGTAAACAAGTTTCCTTGTTAACCCTGGCAAACTCAAGTTTAGAACTTGGTTTACGGCTAAAATAGCATGCCTGAATAATAATCAGGTGTAGCTAAGAGAGCTCGGCGAATAATAAATGAATGAATATTTTATATCATACAAAGCTAGCATAGTATGATTCTAATCAATATAACAGATAAAGACCTTGGTTATGCTAAATAGCGTTCACTAATATGATTAATATTGTTAACGTGCCGTATTAAATTAGTTTAGGTTAAATTAGATTTATTCTAGTTCGGTTAGTCCATCGCTCATTTTTGTTCGACTAGAAATCGATTTATAAATATTAATAAAATTAAAGAATTGGAAGAGTTTACTATGGTTGATTGTTGTTCTGCACCCGGATTAATGCCTTTTGAGCAAGCACTAGACACTATGCTTGCGGCTATTAAGCCAATAAGCGATGTTGAAAATATCACACTTACTGATGCACTAGGTCGAGTTTTATCAAGCAATATCAGCAGCCCAATTAATGTTCCACCGCATAATAACTCTGCGATGGACGGCTATGCATTTGCCCATAAAAGTTTACTTAATGAGCAATGTTTGAAATTGGTTGGTCGTTCGATGGCCGGTCAACCTTTTGAAGGCAAGTGCGGTACAGGTGAGTGCATTCGCATTATGACCGGCGCTAAAATTCCTGTTGATTGCGATACTGTTGAAATGCAAGAAAACTGTCAGGCAGATGCTGAAAATATACTTTTTCTAGCGCCACGTCATATTGGCGACCATGTTCGATTAATGGGTGAAGATATTGACCAAGGGCAGGTTGTTTTTACCAAAGGACGACGCTTATCGGCAATTGATATTGGCGTATTAGCATCACTTGGCATTAATGAACTTAATGTGTTTCGAAAAATTAATGTTGCACTGATTGCTACTGGCGATGAATTAAAAGCTTTAGGACAACCTCTGCAAAGCGGCGACATATTTGAAAGTAATAGCTATGCGTTAGCGGCAATGCTTAAAAATCTCAATGTTAATGTGATTAATTTTGGTGTGATTGGCGATGATGAAAATGCAATTAGAGAGGCTTTTATGCAAGCTGATGCTCAGGCTGATGCTGTTATTTCCTCCGGTGGTGTTTCGGTAGGCGATGCCGATTACACCAAGCTAGTACTTGAACAAATAGGTGAAATAGCTTTTTGGAAAATAGCCATGAAACCCGGCAAGCCTTTTGCTTTTGGTACATTACCCAACAGTATTTTTTTTGGTTTACCGGGCAACCCAGTGTCTGCCATGGTTACTGCCGATTTACTGGCAATGCCAGCGCTAATGAAGCTCCAAAATTACCATGCGGCACCTGCAATTACCTTATCCGCTAAAACGGTTACTGACTTAAGAAAATCACCAGGGCGAATGGATTTTCAACGTGGTGTTTTATCTTATAACCAGCAAGGTGAATTAATGGTAACAAGCACGGGAAATCAAGGGTCAGGCATATTAACCAGTATTGCTTCTGCAAATTGTTATATTGTTTTACCTGCAGATCAAGGTCGGGTGAAAGCGAATGAAACAGTCAACATCCGTTTGTTTGAGCGTTTTTTTAGCTAAATATATACCGACAATAAATTGAAACTTAAGTAGGGTTTAGGTTTGTCAAAAACCATTTATTTTATTCCAGGCACTATGTGCAATCAACAATTGTGGCTGCCTGTATGGCAGTTGCTGCGAGAACAATGTAATGAGGATCTTCAACTCATCCACTTAGTGATCCCAAACTCAGGCACTATGGATGAGGTAGTTGACGCATTAGCTCATAAAATTATTGAAAAAAACGCGATATTAGTCGGGTTTTCGCTCGGCGGTTATATAGCAAGTGCTATAGCGTTAAAGTTGGCTCACAAACTTCAGCACTTATTAATCGTTTCTAATTGTCCGAAAAATCTGCCAGAAGCTGAAATTAAACAACGTAAACGCACCGTTGACTGGATTAAGCAACGCGGTTACTCAGGCATTCCACATAAACGCATTGATGATCTGCTGCACCCGAAAATTAAGCAATTAAGTTTGCCGCGTTATCAGCATATCAAACAAACGATTGTCGAGATGGATCAAGCGCTTGGTGTAAATGTCTTATTGCATCAAATAAGTGTCTCGCTGCTAAGACCTAATTTATTGTCTTTATTGGCAAATTTAACCTTACCGATAACATTTCTTGTTGGAGATGAAGATAACTTAGTTGAGCTTGTATCGTTTAGAAAAGAATTAGCACAAGTGTTTAAAATTGAAGAAAATGTATTGATACATGAAATCGCTAATACGGGTCATATGCTACCTTTAGAATCGCCTCAAGTTTTAGCAACAAAAATCATCCATATATTGATGAGTTAATGCTACTTTTCATCGTCTTAAATAGCGCCAATAATTTAATTGCGTAAAGCTGTGCTTGCTTGAGTGAAAGCGTGTAAAATAGCGGCAATTATTTTTAAGTTAGGACTTTTACGTTGAGCGACAGCAAATTTTCATCACTTACCTTGCAATCTGCAATTTTAGAAAACCTTTCATCACTGGGTTACCACGAGATGACAGAGATACAAGCTAAGAGCTTGCCGGCTATTTTAGCGGGGCAAGACGTTATTGCTCAAGGTAAAACGGGTTCAGGTAAAACGGCAGCATTTGGTCTTGGTTTATTGAATAAACTACAAGTTAAAAAGTTTAGAATTCAAACCTTAGTACTTTGCCCTACGCGTGAATTAGCCGACCAAGTAGCAAAAGAAATTAGAAAATTAGCTCGGGCCGTTCATAACATTAAAGTGTTAACGCTTTGTGGTGGTACACCTTTTGGTCCGCAAGTGGGTTCATTGGAACACGGGGCTCACATTATTGTTGGCACGCCCGGCAGAATTGAAGATCACTTAGGTCGAGGCACTTTATCGTTGGACCATGTTGATACACTGGTTTTAGATGAAGCTGATCGTATGCTCGATATGGGCTTTCAAGCAGCATTAGATAACATTATTGATAAAATTCCTCAGCAACGTCAAACCTTATTATTTAGCGCGACGTTTCCAGATCAAATTCAAAAAATTGCTAATAAATATTTGCAAACACCGGCAGTCATAAAAGTAGAGTCGAATCACGAAAATAGCACTATTTCACAACACTTTTATCAAGTGGAAAACGATGAAGACCGCTTATTAGCTATTCGGTTATTGTTATTAACACACAAGCCTGAGTCGAGTGTAATATTCTGTAATACCAAAATTGAAACCCAGAATGTTGCAAACAAATTGGCCGCTTACGGTTTTGGTGTGGTTGCATTGCATGGCGATTTAGAGCAAAAAGACAGAGATCAAACTTTAGTACGTTTTGCTAACAAAAGTGCTTCAATATTGGTTGCAACCGATGTAGCTGCGCGCGGCTTAGACATTGAAGCGCTTGACGCGGTATTTAATTATAACCTTGCGCATGACACTGAAGTTCATATTCATCGTATTGGTCGTACAGGTAGAGCAGGCAGTACTGGCTATGCCTTTACTTTGTTTAGTAACAAAGACAGATATAAAATTGGCTTACTAGAAGATTATTTAGAGCGCACCATTGAAGGCGAAGAATTACCGAGCAATGAAGTGCTAGAACACAGCGTTTTCACAGCAAAAATGGCGACGATACAGATAGATGGCGGGAAAAAACAAAAAGTTAGACCTGGCGATATTGTTGGCGCACTCACCAGTGAAAATGGTATTACATTTGAGCAAGTCGGTAAAATTCAATTAGGGCCAAACTGGGCTTACGTTGCTGTTGAAAAAATGGTGGCGAGAAAAGCGTTAAACAAGTTAACCCATGGCAAATTAAAAGGCCGCACATTTAGAGTACGCGAATTAAAGTAATTTGAATGTACGTGCGATTTACCTATATAAAGTTGAATTGTCAGATAACATTATCTGGCAATTTTAGAAAATAAAGGTATGATACTGATGATATGTACAGTTGTTGTTGAAGTGTTTGCGCTTACTGCAAATACATTTTAGCAATAACGTGAGTTTGGTAATAAATAGTTAATTAAGGGATAACAATGGCAGTTGAAAGTCGATTTGTCGTCATAAGACAAGGTGTGGAGGTAGAAACGTTCATGGATAAAAAAGCCGCAGATGAATATGATAAAATGCTTGATATGGCAGACAGTTTATCTGAAATGTTTGAACATGCGCCTGTCGAGCTTTCTGAAAGTATCCGTGAAGAGCTTTGTGTGTATTTAGCACAAAATAGAGATGATGTACTCGTTGCCTTACAAGCTAAGAAAGCTAAAGTAGTGTCTAACAAAGCAGCATCAACTAGCTCGAGTAAGCTAAAAGATGAGCCAGTAGAAGAGGTTGTTGAAGCACAAGCAACTGAGACAGTAAAAAAGGCTAAAGCAACAAGTACCAAAGCAAAAGCCAAAGCTAAAACTGCAGCATAATAGGCAAATGGGCGAGCGTCATTAACTGAAGTAAAAACTTGCTTAACCTATGAAGCTTGTTTATTACCTAGCTAAACTAGACTAATGGTGGTGTTTTGGAATATCAGTTAATACGCAGTGAACGTAGAAAAACAATTGCCTTACAAGTTAGAAATGCTCAAATTATTGTTAGAGCACCCAAATTTGTAAAAACAGCCTATGTTGAAAGCTTGATCCAATCGAAGTTGCAGTGGCTAAATGAAAAAGTGGCTGAGCAACAGCAAAACACCCTATTAAACCCTTCATTTAGTGAACAGTTCAGCCGTGATAATACTGACCAAAAGCCATCAATATATATCGATGGTTTACCGCATAGTATTATTATTACCTATGGACGTTCTGATGTTATTCATGATCCGCATGAGCAAAGTTTAACGGTTGTTATTAATGCGCGTTATGATACTTGCGATATGTATTCAGAAGCAGCCGTGTTGAAAATTAAGTCGCAAATAGAAGCTTGGTTTAAAGCTCGAATAGAGGCATATTTAGCACAAAATATTGTCTTGTTTTCAGAAAAAATGTCACTGCATGCATCATCTTTTAAGGTTAGAAAATATAAAGCGCGCTGGGGCAGTTGCAATAGTCGTAGTGAATTGAGTTTTAATTATTTATTGAAAATGCTACCAACTTGGGTAGTTGACTATGTAATTATTCATGAGCTATGTCACATTAAACATATGAATCATTCGACAAAATTTTGGCAATTAGTTGCCGTGTATTGCCCCGAATATAAAAGTGCCAAAAACTGGATGCAAAAAAATCAACCTCATCTGAAGTGGTTGTAGTTGTTTTAATCTTCTAATAACCCTTGCTAGAATCACATCGCTATAACCCCCTTCATCATTTTATGAACTACCGCTTTTAATTAAATTAGTTGGCACAAGATCTGCTGGTTAAAAAGTGCTTCTGGTGATTTAAAAAAATAATAAAAATAATGATTAATATCCAATTACATCAACGTTTGTAAATAACCATTGATAGTATTGGTAACAAGGGGATGAATATGAAATTAACACACTACAGTTGGAAGGCATTATGCATTTATCTAGTGTCTGCTGTTTTGTCAGTTACGTTTATTGAATTAATAATAAACTTGTAAGGAAATAAGTGAGGTTGTTGTGGTCGCTTTCCTACTTTCTAAAAGTGGGTTTTTGCATAAGGAAAGCAGCTAAAGCTATGAAATGAAATGTTTAATCTCAATAATCAAACTTGTATAAAATAAGAGCGACAGTTTATATCAGTAACCAATGCGCTAAATTTGGTGAGATAACTTGAGCTACTATTTTGATTTGTTAGCGGTAGGACAGGTTAAGATATGTAGTGGGCGCATACTTTTCAACAAGCAAGTTGAATAAAAATGTCGCCTTTATTCGCATTTTCAATTAACAGCAGAGTAAATTTAATGTAAATTAGGCGTTAATAAAAAAAATAATTAAGGAATCGCGCCAAATGAGTACAAATGTTCTTATTTGTGATGACTCTAACTTAGCCAGAAAGCAAGTACTTAGAAGCCTTCCAGAAAACCTATCTACAGATGTGCAATTAGCCAAAGACGGGCAAGAAGCGCTTGATATTTTACGTAATCAAAATATTGACATTCTTTTTCTCGATTTGACTATGCCAGTTATTGACGGTCTCGGCGTATTACAGGCAATGAAAGATGAAGGGATTAATTTACCGGTTTTTGTGATTTCGGCTGATGTTCAACCTGAAATGCAAAGCCGCGTATTATCGCTAGGTGCAAAAGCATTTTTGCGTAAACCTATAGAATTAGATACATTAAATGAACATTTAAGTAATCACGGTTTCCTATGAATGCATTTGACTTAACTGAGGATCAACACGACTGTTTACAAGAGTTGATTAATGTCGCCATGGGACAAGCGAGCGATCAACTCGCTCGCTATTTAGATACCTTTGTATATTTAAAAGTACCCAGCATTGAGCAAGTTCGATCAGAACACTTATTCGATAGCCTTAATCATGACTTAAAAGCAACGGCAATTGTTAGCCAAGGTTTTTTTGGCTATGAAGGTATTCGTGGTGAAGCATTGCTGATGTATCAACCGCTTGATTCAAATCGGTTAGCTGACTTACTCGGTTATGAAGCTGATGAACTTTCATTTGATGAGCAAATGATTGATTTAAGTTCTATCTTAACTACTACATTTTTGAATGTATTTGCCAGCCAAATAGATAACCAAATGTCGTATAGCGCACCTAGACTCTTATCGACAAACTTAACTAAAGTAAATGAGCACATTCAACAGCAGTCATTTAACTGGGATTTTGCTCTAAAAGTTAAAATTAGTTATCAAGTAACAGACTACTCATTTAATTGTGACATGGTATTACTTATACCTGAAGAAGCTATTAACAATATTAAAGCTGTTATTGACCGTATATTGGCAGACTTTTAACAATGTTGAATGAACTTTGCGGTGATCTTTCAAATCGCTTAAATACCGGGATTTTAATTTTAGATAATAATTTTAAGATCCTTATGTGGAATCGATTTTTAGAAGTGCATGCCAATAAAAGCGACAAGCAAGTTATTGGTAAAAGTATTTTTACTGTTTTTCCTGAACTACCTAAGAAGTGGTTTGAGCGTAAGCTCTCAAGTGTACTACAGTTAAAAAACCAATCTTTTTGTGGTTGGGAACAACGTCATCATCTATTTGAGCTTTCTCATTCTCGTCCGATAACAACCGATAGTGATTTTATGGCGCAAAACTGCACTTTTTTACCTATAGAGGTTAAAGGAGAGGTTGAGCGTATTTGCATTTTAATTGAAGATGTAACTGATGTTTGTCATTACCAAACTCAATTAAACAAAGTATTACAAGAGTTAGCTTTATCTAATCGCATAGACGGGTTGACCCAAGCTTTTAATCGAAAGCATTGGGAAGAATGTTTAGCCGCCGAATTTTCTCGTGCTCAACGTTACAAACAAGATCTCGCTTTGGTAATGTTAGATTTAGATCAGTTTAAACTGTTAAATGATACTTATGGTCATCAAGGTGGCGATAAGGTGTTAATTGATATCGCTGAAGTGATTAATGGATTATTACGCATGGGTGATCTATTTGGCCGTTATGGCGGTGAAGAGTTTGCTGTTATTTTACCCAACACAGGGCTAACCGGCGCAAATGATGTTGCCGAGCGTATACGTAAAGCCATAGCAAGTAATGCTATTGAGTATCAAGACAAAAACATTAATGCCACTGTTAGTATAGGCGTTGCTGTAATGGATGAATACGACACTCGTTATGAAGACATCATCAGTCGTGCAGATATTGCCTTATATAAAGCGAAAAACTTAGGTAGAAACCAAGTTTGTTTGGCTAAAGAACGCATTATTTCCTGAATATTTCCAGCAAATATTCATTCTTCCTAACTTTTATACATATATTAGTTTTTTTTATTCATAAAAAGCAGTTGACAGAAAAAACCATATCAGGCACTTTATACCCATGAATATTTTACTTAGTCGCGATATTATTATTAACACCATTACCACCCTCACCGGGATGGTGGTCATCGGCTGACGTGTAGAATTTAACAATTTTATAAAGCCCGTGACCATTTAGGTTACGGGCTTTTTTGCTTTTAGGGTTTAAAGGGGTAAAAATGCGTGTATTAAAATTTGGTGGTTCGTCTTTGGCTTCAGGCCAGCGCTTTATTGAAGTAGCGAACATCATCAAAAACAAAAGCCAGTCGTCTCGTCTTGCAATAGTTGTTTCTGCGCCACAAGGTGTAACCAATCACTTAGTGGCAATGGCAGAAAACATTTCTAATGAAGAAAAGTTGAAAAGTGACTTATTGCACTTTAAACACGCAATTGAAAACATTATCCAAGATTTATCCGCAACATTACCTAGCTTTTGCCCGCAACACTGTGAGCAAACACTCGCCACTTGGGAACATCAGTTAAGCCGATACTTACATGGCGCAACATTGTTGTCATTTTGTCCTGAGCATGTTCGTGCTCGTATTATTAGTATTGGTGAGCGTTTAAGTGTTGCATTGTTAGAGTCAGTGCTCGCAGTTGATGCCATTGACGTTAGTGTCATAGAACCAGAAAAATTCTTGCGCACCAATGATGTTGCGATGAATGCCGTAGCAGACTTAGTGTTATGTAAAGAGAGATTCCAACATAATTATAGCGATCTCAATGCTATTGCGCTTATGCCAGGTTTTATCGGTGTCGACAGTCTTGGTAATGTTACAACTTTAGGTCGTAATGGTTCAGACTATTCTGCCGCTGTTCTCGCTGTATGTAGTGAAGCCGAGTATTGCGAAATATGGACAGATGTTGATGGCGTATATAATGCTGACCCTCGTTTGATAAAAGAAGCGCAATTATTAGATTATTTATCTTATCAAGAAGCCATGGAGTTATCTTACTTTGGCGCAAGTGTTTTACACCCTAAAACTATCGGTCCTATCGCTCAGCACCATATCCCTTGTTTAATTAAAAACACGGGTAACCCTGAAGCACCAGGTACTTTGATTGCAAATGAAAATGATCAACAAAAACGTGTTAAAGCCATTTCAAACCTAGATGACTTAACCATGGTTAATGTTTCGGGTCCTGGTATGAAAGGCATGGTTGGTATGGCAAGCCGCGTTTTTGCAACCATGAGTCGAGAAAATATCTCATTAATTTTAATCAGCCAATCATCAAGTGAGTATTGTATTAGTTTCTGTATTTATTCAGCTGATTCAGATAAAGCCGAACAAAGCCTTCAAGAAGAATTTGAATTAGAATTGCTAAACGGTTTGTTAGAGCCACTCTCACTTACACATGAATTATCTATTGTTTCGTTAGTTGGCGACGGTATGCATCACCAACAAGGCGTTGCAGCTAAATTTTTCGGTTCATTAGCACAAGCACGTGTGAATGTTGTTGCTATCGCTCAAGACTCGTCAGAGCGCAGCATTTCGGTCGTTATTGAAAGCAGAAAATGTACCGATGCAATGAAAGTTAGCCACCAAAACTTCTTTTCTCATAAACCAACAATTGATGTGTTTTTAGTTGGTTGTGGTGTTGTTGGCAGCGAGCTATTAGCTCAAATTGCGCGTCAACAAGAAAAACTGATCGCCGATAATATAGCACTTAAGGTTTACGGTTTAGCTAATAGTAAAGGTATGGTGTTTAATAGTGAAGGCATCGACGTTGCGAATTGGCAAGCAAACTTAGGCGCGAAAGCGGTACCTGTTACGGTTGAAAATCTTAAACAGTTTGTACGAGAAAATCATTTAATAAACCCGGTATTAGTTGATTGTACTTCCAACGAAGCACTTGCTTTGCAATATGTTGATTATTTAGAAGCAGGCTTTAATGTTGTAACACCAAACAAGAAAGCTAATACAGATTCTTGGGCTTATTATCAGGCACTTCGAACAGCAGCTCAAAAAACTAATCGTCGATTCTTATATGAAACAACAGTCGGTGCAGGCTTACCAGTTATCGACACATTACAAAACTTGTTAAAAGCGGGTGATGAACTTGTGCGTTTTGAGGGGGTTTTATCAGGTTCTTTATCTTATATATTTGGTAAGCTTGATGAAGGCATGACATTATCTCAAGCTACAACGTTAGCCAAAGAACAAGGTTTCACGGAACCCGATCCACGAGATGATCTTAGCGGTATGGATGTTGCTCGCAAACTACTGATCATGGCGCGTGAAGCTGGCATGCCTTTAGAGTTATCTGATATTGAAATTGAACCTGTCCTAGCGTCTTCATTTGATGCTAGTGGCGATGTAGCGACCTTTATGAATAATTTACCATCGCTAGATAAGGCATTTGCAGAGCGTATTGCTGCAGCTAAAACCGAAGGCAAGGTACTCAGGTATATTGGTAATATTGTCGATGGGAAATGTCAGGTTTCTATTGAAGCTGTTAGCGCAGACCATCCATTATATAGCATAAAAGATGGTGAGAATGCTCTAGCTGTTCATAGTCGTTATTATCAGCCACTTCCGTTTGTTTTACGTGGTTATGGTGCCGGCGCTGCAGTAACGGCGGCAGGTGTTTTTGGTGATGTATTAAGAACCTTAGCATGGGAGCAACAGCACTAATGAGTGTTTCTGTATTTGCACCCGCATCCATTGGCAACGTAAATGTCGGTTTTGATGTTTTAGGGTTAGCGGTTAAACCTGTTGATGGTACATTACTTGGTGATGTTGTAACGGTTACACATAGTAATGACGGCGATCAAATTGAAGTTATAGGTGCCTTTGCTAATAAACTGCCTAGCGACGTAAAGCAAAATATAGTTTGGCATTGTTTGCTTTTGTTTAACAAAGAATTGTTAGTTAATGAACAAACCATTGCCGAAGTAAAAATTACGTTAGATAAGCGCATGCCTGTAGGTAGCGGGTTAGGCTCTAGTGCATGCTCTGTAGTAGCGGCTATTGCTGGTTTAAATGCCTTTTATGAAAAATACCATCAGTTCAGTTTTTCAGAGCAAGCTTTGTTAAAAATGATGGGTCAAATGGAAGCGCAAATTAGTGGTAGTCTACACTATGACAATGTTGCCCCTTGTTTTTTAGGGGGGATGCAGTTAATGGTGCCAAACCCAGATATAATTACTCGCAACTTACCGCAATTTGATGATTGTTACTTTGTGATGGCATATCCAGGCATTGAAGTTTCAACAAAGGCAGCCAGAGAGATTTTACCCGCATCATACTCTCGTGCCGACTTAATTAGTTTTGGACAGAATTTAGCAACATTTGTTGATGCTTGTCATCGTGGTGATAAAAACCAAGCATTTTCTGTGTTAACTGACATTGTTGCAGAACCTTATCGTAAATCAATTTTGCCAGGCTATAGCGATTCGGCAAGTTATTTAACACAAGAAGGTTGTTTAGCTGTGGGTATTTCTGGTTCAGGCCCAACACTTTTTTGCGTAACTGACGATGAAGAGAAAGCGAAAGAGTTTGCAAACTGGTTAAACGAAAATTATTTACAAACATCAGCATCGGGCAAAAGTGAAGGATTTGTTCATATTTGCCAAGCTGATACTCAAGGTGCAGTGAGTTTACCTGAGTGAGTTATTAGTTCATCTTGTTAGTCATAAACAAGGTGAAGAAACCCGATATAGGAATTTAGTGTGAAATTTTATAATTTAAAAGAGAATGATGAAAAAGTCAGTTTTGCTGGAGCGGTAAAACAAGGTTTAGGGCGCAATCAAGGCTTATTTTTTCCAGAAGAAATACCTCGTCTTGATAATATTGAGGCCATACTCGCGTTACCTATGGTAGAGCGCAGTGTTAAGGTGCTTTATCCGTTTGTCAGTGAAGATTTAACTGAAGCGCAGCTGACTGAGATTGTAACCGATGCCTTTAACTTTCCAGCGCAAATACAACCTATTAGCGAAAAGCGCGCAATATTAGAGCTTTTCCACGGACCAACGCTAGCTTTTAAAGATTTTGGTGCGCGCTTTATGGCTAAATGTTTACAAGCGTTTAGTGAGAATAAAAAAGTAACGATTTTAACCGCAACTTCTGGCGATACAGGTGCTGCGGTAGCTCATGCATTTCATGGTATTGATAACATTGAAGTCGTTATTCTATACCCAAAAGGTAAAATCAGTTTATTGCAGGAAAAAATGTTCACTACCTTAGGTGGCAACATTCGAACTATTGCTGTTGAGGGCACGTTTGACGATTGTCAGTCACTGGTAAAACAGTCATTTGAAGACAAAGAGCTTAAAGAAACTATCGGGTTAAATTCAGCTAACTCTATTAATATTAGTCGTTTATTGGCTCAAATTTGCTACTACTTTGAAGCTGTAGCACAACTTTATCGTCAAAAAGGAAATGAAGCATTAAAAGATATCGTAGTTTCAATTCCAAGCGGTAACTTTGGTAACCTGACTGCAGGACTTTTTGCTAAAGCTTTAGGTTTACCAATTAAGCGCTTTATAGCAGCAACCAATGCCAACGATACGGTGCCGCGCTATCTTCAAACAGGCGAGTGGACTCCTAATGATACGGTTGCTACTATTTCTAACGCTATGGATGTAAGTAACCCAAATAACTGGCCACGCGTTGAGCATATGTTAAAAGCAGGGTTAGTTGAGCAAGATTGTGTCAGCTCAGTATCAATTGATGAAGAGCAAACTCAAATGGCGATGATTCAGTTAGCCAAACTTGGCTACATTAGTGAACCTCATGCGGCAGTTGCTTATAGAGCATTACAATATAATGCCACTGACACTGAGTTTGGTGTGTTTTTAGGTACTGCTCATCCAGCGAAGTTCAAAGAGATTGTCGAAAGTACTTTAGGTCAGCCTATTGGCTTACCAAAAGAGCTTGCCGATTGTGCGAGTGAAACTATTCTTTCAACAACAAGTTCTACTGATTTCGCAGAACTTAGAGCTTATTTATTAGCATAACTTCATGACGCTTTAGCGTATATCAAGTTTATTAAAGGCAGTGATTACTGCCTTTTTTGTCTCTGGTTGTTTATTTTTAGTGGTAAAAGGGAGTAACTATCTACTAATTTTATACTTTGTAATTAATCCTTTTGCATTTGAAGAAGTAGAACACTTAATTAATCAACTGGGTTATTGAGCAGCATACTCTTTGAACAAGCAGCTGGTACTAGCTGCTTGTGCGAACTATCTTCAGATTGAGCTGTCGATCACTGGGAAAAAATAAAACTGCCTATATTTTGATGGTTAGGTAAATCACCATATCTATCATTCATTTTATAGGGCTGATTTTAAGGCACTAAAATAGCTATCAGAAATTGAATATCACTAACTGAGAGTAAATATTCTGACCACTTTAAGTTTTATGACTCGTCAATAGGCAAGGTTTTATCCATCGAAGATTTAGTGCTTATTTGATTGAGGAATAAAGCGGCCAAAATAATCCCGGCACCAATGCTTAACCTCATTATGTTGGCCTCTGTGTTCCATATCAATACGTTAACAATAATACCTGCAGGGATGAGGAGATTATTCATTGCAGCTAACGCACCTACATTGACTAAAGTCGCGCCTTTATTCCAGCCAAAATAACCTAAGCCCGAAGCAAAGATGCCTAAGTATATGAGTACTCCCCATTGAGTTGGTGTACTGGGTAACTTATCGGCATTGCCAAATAAAACATAACACACACTCGCAACTATTAATGCGCCAATAAAAAACCAACCAAAAACAGTTTTATGATCTAGCTTGCTGTCGCTCATTAAGTGCTTGTACGTAACCTGCCCTGTGGCAAAGCATATATTGGCGGCTTGCACTAATAATAAGCCGATTAAAAAGTTACTATTAATATCTTCATAGCGAATAGCTAATGCACCAAACACGGCAACTATGGCGATAACAAAAAAACGCGGGTTAAAATGCTTTTCAAGCGCATCGTTTAGTAGGGTGATATAAATGGGCGTCATGACCGTAAATAACAATACTTCGGGCACAGTTAAATATAAAAAAGAGTGATAGTAAAAACTGTACATAACGCCAAGTTGTATCGCGCCAATCAGCATGAGCTTTATGGCTAATGGCTTTGGTGTTTTTTTGAACTTTAAAAACGGTAAAAATACTAACGTCGCCAGCGCAATGCGCATTAAAACGCTAAACCATGCATCAACTTGGCCTGCCAAATAAACCCCAATTAAACTAAATGAAAATGCCCATAGCAAGGTCACTGCAAATAAATAGCTCATAAATATAATCGTTAATTAATTAATGGCGCCAGTTTATCTCTTATAACAAATTAAATCTCTTAAGTGAGTGTTGATAAAAATGACTTTATCGACGATTTAAGAAAATTTGTTTCACTCGATGACATACCGACAGTGAATGCCGCATAATAGCGTTATGATATAAAATAACTAATGTGCTAAAAAATATGACCAAGTTAAAACCTCACTGGCAAAAAATAATTGCTAACGAACAGCAACAAGATTACTTTCAAAAATTATCGACAGAAGTTAGTCAACAACGATCAGATGGCGAAGTTATACTGCCGCTTGAAGCCGATGTTTTTTCTGCCTTTTCTAGTATTGATTTGGCTGATGTAAAAGTGGTTATACTTGGGCAAGACCCATATCATGGTTTGGGTAAAAATGGAGAGTCACAAGCACATGGTTTAGCATTTTCAGTACGTAAGGGAATTAAGGTACCGCCATCATTAGTCAATATTTACAAAGAGCTTGCACAAGATATAACTGATTTTAAAACACCGGGTCATGGCTACCTAGTAGAATGGGCTGAACAAGGTGTATTGATGCTTAATACTGTTCTTACCGTTAAGCAAGGGCAGGCGCACTCTCATGCTAAGTTAGGCTGGGAAATATTTACCGATAATATTATTGCTGAACTCAACAAGCAAAATGCGGGTTGTGTATTTTTACTTTGGGGTAGCCATGCACAAAAAAAAGGTAAGAATATAGATGAAAACAAGCATTATGTGCTTAATGGTCCTCATCCATCACCGCTTTCAGCTTATCGTGGATTCTTCGGCTGCCAACACTTCTCAAAAGCTAATCAGTGGCTGAAATCGCAAAATCAAAGCATGATCAACTGGCAAGTTAGTGATTAACAAAGCTGATATTTTTAAGGTGAAATAAGAAAATTATTCTATTTAACTAAGATTCATAAAATTTATTTTCAGATAACACTAAAAAACGAACCTTTTAGGTTAATTAGTTTAGTTTGATCTTATATTTTAAATTTAATTTGCTACTTTTAGTGTTTGTTTGATTTTTATTGCTCCATTTCTCTCTGCTGTTAGTATGTTTATATTAGTGTGGATTTAGAGCAAAGCGAATGTCATTGGAAAATTACTTTTTACCTTTTCGACAACAAGTCATAGGACAAAATTTACAACATAAAATTAATGGTAAAACTCTTGATATCATTTATGCCGACTGGACTGCCAGCGGGCGTTTATATCAACCCATTGAAAACTACCTTACCAACGAATTAGGCCCTTATGTTGCTAATACTCATACTGAAACTAATTTAACTGGCAGTGCTATGACGCATGCTTATCATAATGCTCAGCATATTATTAAGCGCCATGTGAATGCCTGTGATAACGATGTTTTGATCACTGCGGGTGCTGGTATGACCGCTGTGGTAAATAAATTTCAACGCATTTTAGGCTTACGTATACCTGAGCGCATGCAAGCACAAGTGAGTTTTCTAGAAAATGATAGGCCAGTGGTATTCATTACTCATATGGAGCATCACTCAAATCAAACATCTTGGTATGAGTGCGATGTAACACTTGAGATTATTGATCCAGATAGCAGTGGATTACCTTCTATTGAACACCTAACGCAATTGTTAGAGAAATACCAAAATCGCACCGTCAAAATAGGCTCATTTACCGCCTGTTCGAATGTTACCGGTATTAAAACACCTTATTACGCGTTAGCAGAAATAATGCATCAACATGGTGGTTTATGTTTCGTTGATTTTGCCGCCTCTGCACCTTATGTTGATATTGACATGCACCCGAGCAATCCAAAGCAAGCGTTAGACGCTATTTATTTTTCGCCGCATAAATTTTTAGGTGGTCCAGGTAGTTCAGGGGTACTGGTGTTTAATAAAGCTCTTTATAAAAACAAAGTGCCAGATCACCCCGGTGGTGGAACAGTTACCTGGACAAATCCTTGGGGTAAACATAGCTTTTTTAATAATATTGAAATGCGTGAAGATGGCGGCACACCAGGATTTTTACAATGTATTAAAACCGCATTAGCGATAAAAGTAAAAGATGCTATGGGCGTTGAAAATATTGCGCAACGTGAAGCTGAAATTACTCAATATGTGATGGAAAATTTAGCCAAAAATGAACTTGTAGTGATGCTTGAACCCAATATTCGTGAACGCTTAGCGATTGTTTCTTTTTATATCCCAGGCGCGCATTATAATTTAGTTGTGCGATTACTGAATGATAAATTTGGCGTTCAAACGCGAGGTGGTTGTTCTTGTGCTGGTACTTATGGGCATATTTTATTGAATGTTGATCAGGATACATCGTCAAAAATCACTCAGCAAATAGACTTAGGCGACTATGGAGAAAAGCCCGGTTGGATCCGAGCATCGTTTCACCCAACAACTTCAGATAAAGAGGTGGCTTTTGTTGTAGAAGCGATTAATCAAGTGTCACAAAACTTAGTTGAGTGGAGTAAAGCATATCGCTTTAATCCAGCCACAGGTGATTATGAACATTGCAAACTAGACGTAGAACTTCCAAATTTATCTAGCTTTAACGCTTTGCCGGTTAAATCGCTAGCGATTAAAGAGCAATTACCAGAAACGTCATCAATTTTTAGTAAAATATTTGGCTAGTTGCTTTTAATCAAAAGTCACCATCATTTCAGCCGCTTCACAATGGCAATTATTATTGCAAATAGGGCATTCGTAACCTGCTAAGCTGAGTTCATGCCATCTATCAGGATGATCTTTAATGAGAATGCCGCCACACTTGGTGAAATATTTTACAGCACTATTACCGGGGCTTTGTTTCCATAAGTGACTTACGCCAGCGGTAGCACCTTGCTGTTTTGCCGCAGCGACTGAGCGCTTTAATAACTCGCCACCAATACCATGGCCGCGATAGCTTTCATCAACGGTGTTACATTTGAAGTAGCACACTTGCTCTACAGGGACAGGCCAAAGCTCAGTAGAGCACCATTTATCTATCTGCCATTGTTGGGCAGCATAAGTAATCCTAAAGCCAACTAACTTTTGATCATGATAAACAACAAAGCCAGCATTTATGCCATTTTTAAGACCTTTTTCATACCAATCTAGCATACTCTTTTGGTCAAGGTAGCCAGTGCCATGAACCTCAGTTGCCAGTTGAATAATAAGGTCAAAGTCAGCAGGAGTTAAATGTTGATAGTTAAGCGTTATGCTCATAGAATTATTTTAATTTAGTTAGTTATTACAGCATTATACTGTTTTATCTGAGATACTTTAAGCGCACTTGTAGTTAAAAATAATATTAAATTTTGGAAGTGAAAATGTACGATCCATTACATGATTTATCACCGGGCTGTAATGAAGCCTATCCCGCAAGTTATTGGGCGAATGTATCCGGCGTAGCACCAGCGCATGATGGTGCAATAATCGCAGATATTGATGTTGATGTTGCTATTATAGGTGCTGGCTATACTGGTTTGTCTTGCGCATTACACTTGGCACGCGAGCATGGTATTAAAGCGCATGTATTAGAGGCTAACCAAACCGCATGGGGCTGTAGTGGTCGTAATGCAGGCTTTATTTTGAAATCGTCTGGTCGCAAGTCCTATGGTCAAATGGCCAAGCAATGGGGCGAAGAGGTTATGCGTGGTATTTATCAAGAAATGGCCGAGGGTGTAGATACGGTTAATAGCTTAATAGCAGAAGGCATTGACTGCGATAAGCAAAGTGCTGGTTATATAAAAGTTGCGCATAAACCTAACAAATTAAAAGAGTTGGTTGAACTGGCAAAGCTGCAACAGAATATGTTTGGTTATGACGTAGAAATTCTTTCACAAAACCAATTGCGCGAACAGTACATGGACGATCGTAATGCCTATGGCGCTATTCGTTATCAAGATGGTTTTGGTTTAAATCCGTTAAAGCTCGCATGGGGCTATCAAAAATTGGCGCGTGAAGCTGGTGCAAAAGTTCACTGTTCATCGCCTGTTATCCACTGGCAAACTCAACAGAATAAACAGCTACTGCATACCCCTAATGGTATTGTTAGCGCACAAAAAGTTGTCATAGCCACCAACGGCTATACCCCGAAAAACTTTCACTCGCTAACAACAGATAGAACCTTACCAGTACTTTCACAAATTATTGTTACTGAGCCTTTAAGTGACGAACAAATTGCTGCTTGTAACTTTTTAACTTCAAATGTAGTGATGGATACTCGAGCCCTTAAATATTATTACCGAAAATTACCCGATAACAGAATATTGTTTGGTGGTCGAGGCGCTATTACCGGTAAAAGTGCTGACGATCCTTATTATGCTCAACGTTTACTTTCAGTGCTTAAAACCAGTTTCCCTGCGCTGGCAAACATAAAATATAGTTACGCTTGGTCTGGCTGGATTTGTATGGCGTTAGACGACTTACCGCATATTTATCAAAATGATGAACAGTCAGTTTTTTACAGTATGGGTTATTGTGGCAGTGGTGTAGCTTTCTCGGTGCAAGCTGGAAAACGCCTAGCTGAGAAAGTGGCTGAAAAACCCGTACCCGATTTGCCTTTATATAATAAAGCGCTACCTAAGTTTCCCTTTGCGCCATTAAGGCGCGTAGGGCAGTGGGGCTATTTTCATTACGGTAAAATTAAAGATCAATGGTTTTAAGCTCGCGCTTTGTAGATGCCATTGTCGAGTTAAACGCATTAATCGATACGATTAGTGCGCTTGTTTTGCTGAAAGGCTGAAATATTATCAGCAACTAAGTTAAGTAAGGATTGTTGTGCTTGTTGGCTTGCCCAAGCTATATGGGCGGTAATTTTTAATTTTGGTGATTGTGCCGCTAAAAGTATATGATCTTTTGGTGGCGGCTCTTGTTCTAATACATCTAAAATAGCACACGCTAATTGGTTATCATTTAAAGCACTAAGTAAGTCATGATTATTAATTAACGCACCTCTAGCGGTGTTAATTAATAAGGCACTACTTTTCATTTGTTTAAATGTTTCTGCGTTGAATAAATTTTCAGTTTCAACCGACTGAGGACAGTGCAAGCTTATAATGTCGGCTTGAGCTATAAGTTCTTTAAACGCTATTCTGCCGGTACGTATTGTTGTTGCATTAGGTCGTTCAGCGATTAACACTTGCATATCAAAAGCGCGGGCAATAGTCGCCACTTTACTTCCTAGCGCCCCATAACCAATAATACCGATTGATTTCCCCGCTAATTCATTACTGCCTTTACCATGCAGACAAAAGGTTTCGCTTTTTTGCCATTGTCCGTTACGTGTGTTGTTATTGTGATCTTCAATTTGGCTGTAATAGGCAAGCAGTTGAGCAAATACATATTGTGCGACAGAGCTTTTTGCATATTCACTTACATTAGTAACCGCAATGCCAAGATCGCGCGCTGCTGCAATATCAACATTATTATAGCCAGTGGCGGTTATGCAAATGAGTTTTAAGTGCGGTAACTGCTGCAATGTCGTGCTATCAAGAACGACTTTATTACTCAATATAATTTCGGCGTTTGAACAGTGCTTTAACACTTGTTCAGGTGTCGTTGTTGGGTGTAAGTCGAGTTTACTCACCACTTGATTAAGCGCCGATAAATCTAGCGAAGGACTAAAAGTTTGAGAGTCTAAAAATACCGCGTGCATGTTACTTACTCAGAATAAAAATTTTGCCAAGTTTATATCACTTTATGCCTTCAAGCGACTCAAGAAGTGATGATATTTTAACTATACGGCTTATCCTGGTCGGCCATCTGCACGAGGTCTTAAAAGCATAGGTCCATAAAAAATAACAAATATCGCAAAGCTTACGATCCAAAGTAGACCGCTTATATCAATAAATAGCAGCGTTTTTTCTGGCATCAGCCAAGGGCCAAAACTACGCAATATACTCGCTATAACGAGCGCAGAAAAAGCCAGAGACATTAACTTAGGCGCTTGTAATGCTCGACCGGTATGACCTAAAGAAACTCGTGAAATCATAGCGAGTATAATGCCGCCGATGCCACCTATAGTGAGTAAGTGCCAACTATGATTAGTTGGGATTTCAGGGAATAAGTAACTCAAGCCAAGTAATATTAAGCCAAACGCTAATGCTTTAATACCAAGGTGTAAAGACCAAAGTAATGGCACGGTAAAAGTGATCCAAGGTCGCCACCTAAGCCAACGGATCGCTTGAAAAGTACCCGCAAAAATAAACACAATGCCGATATAAACATTGTTTATAGAAATAACAGGGTGAAGTAGCAGCAAAGTTGTGATCAACGCTATTGAGCCGTTAGTTATTTTATCAAGCCAAGGTAATGCCAGTACTTTCGCGGTTTTTGTACCATTGGCAGTAAACATAGGAACTACGCGACCTGCCATAACAGAAATAAGTAGAGTCATTAACATGACACCAGCATAACCTGAGTATTGGGCAGATATGGCGTTTTGATAATATATACTGGCATGCATTTGGGTATTTGCGAGCGTTAAAATAAGCAATAAAGGCACAAAAAATAAATTTCGATATTGTTTAACTGCCAGAATTGGCTTAGCCAACACTAGAGCAACAGCAGGTAAAAAAGCTAAATCTATTAACGTTGTTAATGTTGCTCCTAATAAATCAGGAAATATTAAAGCAATACGAGCGAGTAACCATAAACTAAATAAAGCGCTAAGCTTTTTCCCCTGTAACCCCGGCTGTCCTGTCCAAGTTTGCACTGCAGTTAATAAAAACCCCGCAATGATTGCACAACCGAAACCAAAAATAACCTCATGAATATGCCACCAATAACCTCCACCTAGAGGCTGAATATTAATGACACCGCGATAAAGTAAAAGCCATAGTAATAAAGTGATAACACTAAACACGGCGCCACCAAGAAAAAAAGCTCTAAAGCCCAGTTGCCACAGTGGCGCTGTTTTCTGCTTTTGCTCTAGGTCGGTTATTTGCATCATTTTAAAACCTTTAGGGTGTCGGTATCATTGCTACTTTCATTATAATAAAGAAATTAGGGATAATAACTTTGTTGTAAATCAAGTAATTGATATTTTTAAAAAACTACTTGAGAAGCTTTACGATACTGGTAACTCTAATTCAACAATCTGCTCTGAAATTAACTCAAGTTTTTCTGCCATTAATGCTTGAGCGTCAAATAAACCTCGGTTGTAATAAATAGCGCCTAATTCTGTGGTAAAGAAATCGAGTAAAAAATCTGCATCAAATTGTCCTAATTCTTGATCCAATTCTTTAATAAAATAACGTTGTAGTTTATCGATTAACAATGATTTTTCAGCGGGTGAGAATTGTATTGGAGACATAAATACTTTACCTATTATAAAGTTTAGTGAAGGGATAAATGTTAATTGCTATTATACTCGTGATACTGAAACTAATTTAAGTAATATGTTGTGAATAAATCAACTTTTAAGCAATGGTGGCAAACTGATTGTCAGTTTTGCAAAAAATCAAGAATGATCGTGTTTTGGCTAATATTGATGTTAGTCGCAGACGGTCTTTGGTTTGGTTTAATTATTCACTAAATCACATAAAAAAAAGGTAATATTATGACTTATCGTTGGACAGATTCACTAGAAATCGCACTTGATTTAATAGAAGAGCATCCGGATGTAGATCCGATGAAATTACATTTTCCAGAATTGATGAAATGGGTAATAGCCTTAGAAAATTTTGATGATGACCCAAAACACTGTGGTGAACGTGTGCTTGAGGCAATTCAATTAGCTTGGATCTCTGAGAATGATTAAATAGCAAAAATTTTAGCTAAATTATAGAATATTAACTTTTAAATAAGTAATTATAACTTTTTAAAAGTTGATATTTGATTATAATGCACAGCAATATTTCCATGATGAATTTTCGTCATTCACCCAAAGCATAAAGAAAGATTCAACTATGACATCTGAAAAAAATCAACGTCCGTTATATATCCCCTATGCAGGTCCAAGCTTATTAGAAACGCCACTGTTGAATAAAGGCAGTGCATTTAGCGAGGAAGAGCGCTCACATTTTAATTTAACCGGGTTATTGCCACCACGATTTGAAAGCATTGATGAACAAGTTGAACGCGCTTATATGCAATATCGTAGTTTTGATACCAATTTAAATAAGCATATCTACTTACGTGCTATTCATGACAATAATGAAACGTTATTCTTCAAGCTAGTTCAAGCGCATTTAGCTGAAATGATGCCTATTATATATACGCCAACAGTTGGTGATGCCTGTGAACAGTTTTCAGATATTTATCGTAGTTCACGTGGGCTGTTTGTTTCTTATGACCAACGCCATCAACTTGACGACATTTTACGCAACGCGACAAAAAACAAAGTTAAAGTTATTGTGGTTACCGACGGTGAACGTATTCTTGGTTTAGGCGATCAAGGTATTGGTGGCATGGGTATTCCTATTGGAAAATTGTCACTTTATACCGCCTGTGGTGGTATTAGCCCTGCTTACACGTTACCTGTAATGCTTGACGTGGGTACCAATAATGAAAAGCTATTAAATGATCCTATGTATATGGGTTGGCGTCACCCTCGTATTGAGCAAGATAAATACGATGAGTTTTTGGATATGTTTATTAATGCAGTAAAACGTCGTTGGCCGCATGTATTATTACAATTTGAAGATTTTGCCCAACCTAATGCTACGCCATTGTTAAATCGCTATCGTGACGAAATTTGTTGTTTTAACGACGATATTCAAGGGACCGCTTCAGTAACCGTGGGCACCTTGTTAGCCGCATGTAGAACTAAAAACGTTCCACTGTCTGCACAGCGTGTAGCTTTTGTAGGGGCAGGCTCGGCAGGTTGTGGAATTGCAGAGCAAATTATCTCGCAAATGGTCAGCGAAGGAATTACAGAGCAACAAGCACGTAGCCAAATATTTATGGTCGACCGTTTGGGGTTATTAACCGAAGGTATGTTGGGTTTACGCGACTTTCAAGCACAACTAGTTCAACAAAAGTCCGCCATAGCGCCGTGGAATATACAAGGCGACTTTGCATCTTTACTTGATGTAATGCATGGCGCACAACCCACCATTTTAATTGGTGTGTCAGGTGTACCAGGCTTATTCACTGAAACCGTAATCAAAGCGATGAAATTATATTGTGATTTGCCCGTGATTTTTCCATTGAGCAATCCAAGTCGCCAAGTAGAAGCGACACCTGAGCAGGTGATTAATTGGACTGATGGTGAAGTTATCATCGCTACCGGTAGCCCATTTGACCCGGTTGAATACAAGGGCGAGCTTTTCCCTATTGCCCAATGTAACAATAGCTATGTCTTCCCTGGTATTGGTTTAGGTGTAGTGTCAGCCAATATTAATCGTGTTACTGATGAGATGTTAATGGCAGCTAGTGCGATGTTAGCGCAAGCTTCACCTTTAGCTAATAACGGCAGTGGAGAGTTACTTCCGCCTTTAATTGGTATTGCAGACTTAAGTAAAAAAATTGCTTTTGCTGTTGCTAAGGTTGCTTTTGAGCAAGAGTTGGCCTTACCGTTATCTGATGAACAATTGATAGAAAATATAGAGCGTAATTTTTGGACGCCTCAATATCGTCAATATCGACGTGTCAGCATTTAAGGTTTTTTATCCTTCGTTATTTATCACTGATAATGACAACTGAATCTTATTGAAACAGCGCTCACCAGATGAGCGTTTTTTTTATCTCGAGATAAAGCCAGTAAACTAAAACTAAAGACTCAGCTAATGATGACCTTATGTTAAATAATAGTTGAGCAGAGCGCCAAGACGAAAAATGATAACCCTAGGCATTTGCTTTTAATTCGTCTATAATCGCGCCAAAATTTATACCGTATTTTAATTCTAATTTTATTGAGAGGGCTATCATGGCTATCGAACGTACTTTTTCTATCGTAAAACCAGACGCAGTTGCTAAAAACTTTATTGGTCAAATCTACAACCGTTTTGAAACAGCTGGTTTAAAAATCGTTGCTTCTAAAATGGTACATTTATCACAAGAGAAAGCTGAAGGTTTTTACGCTGAACACAGCGAACGTCCTTTCTTTGGTGCTTTAGTTGCATTCATGACTTCTGGCCCAGTAATGGTTCAAGTTTTAGAAGGCGAAAACGCTGTTCTTAAAAACCGTGAAATCATGGGTGCTACTAACCCAGCTGAAGCTCTTGCTGGTACTATCCGTGCTGACCTTGCTGATTCAATTGACGAAAATGCTGCTCACGGTTCTGATGCTTTAGAATCAGCAGCACGTGAAATTTCTTACTTCTTCTCTGACGAAGAAATTTGCCCACGTACTCGTTAATTTTAAACTTTACTGATTAGCTGAGCTATTTTAGAGCAGCTAAATGTAGGTTGAAAATTGATTTGAAGGATTTTACTGTTAATCGGTAAAATCCTTTTGTCTATTTTAAGACCGTATAAAATTGAGTGCTTTCAGAGTCTATATACAACTGAGAACATTGACTTTTATTTAGTTTAAATCTGTAGAAGATTTAAAATAGAGCCACTAAATTGTTTGTTTTGTATAAAAAGCGTACAATTTGACCTGTAATTTTTTTGTAGTTTTGAGAAGCTTTTATCATGAGTGATGTAACCGAAGTAGTAACCCCAGTGAAGAAAAAAATTAACTTACTTAATCTTGATCATCAAGGTATGCGAGAGTATTTTGCTTCAATCGGCGAAAAGCCATTTCGTGCTGACCAAATTATGAAGTGGATGTATCATTTCGGCTATGATGATTTTGAGTTAATGACTAACTTAAATAAAAAGCTACGTGAAAAATTACAACGTGATACCGAAATTAAAGCCCCAGAAATATCTGAAAAACAAGTATCAAGCGACGGCACAATAAAGTACGCGTTAAGTCTTGAGGGTGGTCAAGAAATTGAAACTGTTTGGATCCCTGAAAATGGCCGAGCTACGCTTTGTGTTTCATCTCAAGTAGGTTGTGCTCTGGAATGTACTTTTTGCTCAACAGCGCAGCAAGGCTTCAACCGTAACCTTTCTATGGCAGAAATTATTGGTCAGGTATGGCGCGTAGCAAATGATATTGGCGCCACACGCATCGCTGGTACACGTCCCATTACTAATATTGTAATGATGGGCATGGGCGAACCATTACTTAATATGAAAAATTTAATACCCGCTTTAGACACCATGCTTAATGATCTAGGTTATGGGTTGTCAAAACGTCGTGTGACGGTTAGTACTTCAGGCGTAGTACCGGCCTTAGATATGTTAAAAGAAAAAATTGACTGTGCTTTGGCGATATCTATTCATGCGGGTAATAACACGTTACGTGATGAATTAGTGCCGATTAATAAAAAGTACCCATTGGAAGAATTTATTGCCGCAGCCGGTCGTTATATCGATGGTTCAAAAGCCAATAAACAGGCAACCATAGAATATGTAATGCTTGATCATGTTAATGACAGCACAGATCAAGCACATGAATTAGCACATGCTTTGAAAGATTTACCTAGTAAAATTAATCTTATTCCATTTAATCCTTACCCTGGTTCGCCTTATAAACGTTCAAGTAATTCTCGTATTGATCGCTTCGATAAAGTGCTACAAAGCTATGGTCTGACAGTGATCACACGTCGAACGCGTGGTGACGATATTGACGCTGCATGTGGTCAATTAGCGGGTGAGGTTTTAGACAGAACTAAGCGAACAGGAAAAAAAGAGGTGAAAGCTGACTCAATTTCAGTAAAGATGGTTTAATTGCTCTTTATTATACTGACTAAGTGACTTCATTTTTATTATGAAAAAATTATTACCGTTTTTTATCGCGTTGCTATCGACAAGTACTCTTACAGCTTGTGTGACGCAAAATTATGGCAATGATAAAGACACGCCATTAATTGAAAATGAATCTAGTAACAACGAAATAGCGATGACTCGAATCTCGCTGGGCTTAGGCTATTTAAAAATGGGTAATACCCAGCAGGCTAAGCTTAATTTAGAAAAAGCAAAACGTTTTTCACCTAACTTGGTGCAAGTTCATACAGCATTTGCACATTATTACGATACAGTGGGCGAACTTGATTTAGCAACCCAAGCTTATGAACATGCATTGAGTATTAATGGTCAAGACGCTGATACGCTGAATAATTATGGTGTGTTTTTGTGTAGAAACGAAAAGTACGCAGCTGCTGAAAAACAAATGTTAAAAGCGATATCAATACCTAGCTATATATTAGTCGCGCAAAGTTATGAAAATTTAGCCTTTTGCCAATTAAAAGCTGAGCAATTTGATAAAGCGCAAACATACCTTGAAAAAGCTATTGCTCACAGCCCAAATAGAGCAAGTTCGTTATTACAAATGATGCGTTTACAATATGCCAAAAGCAACTATAAGTTAGCGCAAACTTACCTTTATCGTTATGAAAAATCAACACGCCGTTTTAGTGCTGATGCTTTAGCTTTAGCTTTTAAAATTTTTCAAAAGCAAGGAAATAAGCGTGTTTCATCTAACTACGCCAATATGTTAGTTAAAATGTTTCCAAATTCTTTTGAAGCCAAACAATATATATTAAATGAACTTTATCAGATTGATGCAGACAAACTAGCAGAAGTATATCGCGCTACCTTGATAGGTGGCAGTAGCGAAAAAAGTAAAAAGCGAGTTGTGGTATTGTCACCTAAAAATGACTCTACGGTTACCGGCTCTAGTTTAAGTCAATACGGTTTAAAGCCTATTATGGCAAACTCTGTGATGCCAACAACTGAGCAAGAAGCTGAGTCGAAGACAGAAAAAGCAAGTAATACTGAGCAATCGAGTAAGCCTGTTGAATCAGTGTCTGTTAGTAATAAAAAAGTAGCAGTGAAGACAGAAGAAAAATTAGCCAATAAAACGCTTAACTCGCAAACTAACGAAAAAGTAAATACCCAAGAGATAACGCCAGTAATTGCAGTTAAAGATGAAACAGTTAAAACAGCTATGGTGTCATTACCCATACATATTGTGAGCAAAGGCGATAGTTTGTTTGCTATTTCTAAGCAATATAATATTGTGATGAAAAGTTTAGAACGTTGGAATAAGCTGCGTCGTCCATACCTTTTAAAAATTGGTGATGTTATCTATCTAGCAGATCCAAAATCAGCGATGAACCGCTAAGAGAAACGCTTGATGAAGCAAGAAGTAAATATATTGAAAAATGAATGTGATAAGTCAGTCGACGTTGCCGACGAAACTAATCTAGTGGTTGGTCCTGGGCATATACTTAAAGAAGCGCGTGAATTGCGTGGTTTAAGTGAGCAAGACGTTGCTAATAAACTCAATTTTAGAATACGTTTAGTGCAAGATATTGAGATCAATGTTTTTGATCGTAGTTTGCCTGAAGCTTTTAATCGTGGATACCTGAAAAATTACGCTCAATTAGTTCATGTTTCAGAAACCCTGGTACTCAATAGTTATGACCAATTAGCTGAAGCACAAAGTCAGTGTGCAGGAATGCAAAGTTTTTCAAAAGGCACAGAAAAACAGGCTGAGCATAAAATGTTAATGTGGATAACCTATCTCATTTTAGCAATATTGTTTACTGCAACCGTAGTTTGGTGGCTTCAAACACCTTCAGAGCAACCAGAGCCTTTAATAACTGATAGCCTTGAAACGGTAACTGAACAAAATAGTACAGTTCAGAGTGGACCTTTAGTTAATGAAAATAACTTGGCAGATTCAGTTATTGACCAGAATGTTTTAACTTCTCCCCAAGTACCTAACGATGTTAATGATGAAATAGATACAGCACCAGAAAATGTTGCTAATAGAGCGCTTGTTAATGCTGAAGTTATGCCATTAATTGCCGATTCAGCTTCGACTAAAGTCAACGAAACGGTTGCGGCCAATGTTGAAAATAAGCTTGATGAAAGTATCGATTCATTAGTTTCTAATGTTGTTTTTACTTTTTCGGGTGACTGTTGGGTTAACATATATGATGCGACCGGCGAAAGAATTGCCTGGGGTGTTAAAAAGTCTGGCTATGTTATGCAAATTTCTGGTCAAGCTCCTTTTTCTATCACATTAGGTAAACCTGAGTTAGTGCAAATAGATTATAATGACGTACCGGTGGATATGACGGCATTTAATGCAGGAAATATTGCCAAGTTCTCACTTCCTATGGTGCCTTAATTCGGTCATTTTTTGTTTAATTAATATAACAATATTGAAATTTTATTATGTTTAAAGAATCTCCTATTATTCGTCGAAAGTCCCGTCAAATCATGGTTGGCAATGTGCCCGTTGGTGGTGATGCACCAATTACGGTTCAGTCTATGACCAATACACTAACGACCGATGTTGCAGCAACGGTAGCACAAATCAATGCTCTTGAAGCGGTTGGTGCAGACATTGTCAGAGTTAGTGTACCTACTATGGATGCGGCTGAAGCATTTCGAGAAATTAAGCTACAAACTAATATTCCATTAGTTGCAGATATTCATTTTGACTATCGAATTGCCTTGAAAGTAGCTGAATACGGCGTTGACTGTTTGCGTATCAATCCAGGTAATATTGGTCGTGAAGACAGAGTTCGCTCTGTAGTTGAATGTGCTCGTGACAATAACATTCCAATTCGTATTGGTGTCAATGGCGGCTCGTTAGAAAAAGATATACAAGAAAGATATAAAGAACCAACGCCTGAGGCATTGCTAGAATCGGCTATGCGTCATGTTGACATTCTTGACCGCTTAAATTTTCATGAATTTAAAGTCAGTGTAAAAGCTTCAGACGTTTTTCTTGCCGTGGGTGCGTATCGTTTATTAGCCAAGCAAATTGATAATCCATTACATCTAGGTATTACAGAGGCTGGTGGTTTACGCTCAGGCTCTGTTAAATCATCAGTAGGACTAGGTTTATTGCTCGCTGAGGGTATCGGCGATACATTGCGAGTATCATTAGCCGCTGATCCTATCGAAGAAATTAAAGTGGGTTTTGATATTTTAAAATCTTTAAAGCTGCGTAGTCGTGGTATCAACTTTATCGCTTGTCCAAGTTGTTCACGCCAAGAGTTTGATGTTATTTCAACGGTAAATGCTTTGGAGCAACGCGTTGAAGATATCATGACACCAATGGATGTTTCGATTATTGGTTGTATTGTCAATGGTCCAGGTGAAGCTTTAGTATCTGACTTAGGCTTAACCGGCAGTAGCAAGAAGAGTGGATATTACCTTGATGGTATACGACAAAAAGCGCGCTTTGATAACAATAACCTTGTTGACCAGCTTGAACAACGAATTCGCGCAAAAGCTAAGATGCTTGATGCGAGTAATCAAATAGCAATACAAGAACTAGATTAATTAAGCTTAATTCATTACGCTAGCGGCTGTTATTTACGTTTGATAGCAAACTGCCTATACTATGCACGATAAATAATGGCGCTCGACAAAAGTATAATTTGTATAAGCGAATGAATTAATAACTGAATAAATAACTGAATAAATAAACATTAGCGAGAAAATGATACGTGAGTAAAGCATTACAAGCCATTAGAGGTATGAACGACTGTTTGCCAGCAGAAACAGGTGTTTGGCAAATGGTAGAAACAGTATTACGCCGAGTTGCCAGTAATTACGGCTTTGCAGAAATACGTATGCCTATTGTAGAGTCAACGGCATTATTCAAACGCTCTATTGGTGAAGTTACCGATATTGTTGAGAAAGAAATGTATACCTTTGACGATCGTAATGGCGACAGCTTAACATTACGACCTGAAGGCACGGCTAGTTGTGTTCGAGCAGCTAATCAACATGGTTTACTGTATAACCAAGAGCAACGCTTATGGTATATGGGGCCGATGTTTCGCCATGAACGTCCACAAAAAGGGCGGTATCGTCAATTCCATCAGTTTGGCCTAGAAGCCTTTGGTATAGCTACACCGGATATTGACGCTGAAATTATTATGTTAACGTCACGATTGTGGCGGGAACTTGGTATCAATGAGTTTGTCACACTAGAGTTAAACTCTTTAGGATCGAACGAAGAACGTGGCAAATATCGAGATGCACTTGTGGATTTTTTATCTGAAAAAGAACACCTTTTAGATGAAGACAGTAAACGTCGAATGCACACTAATCCATTGCGTGTTTTAGACAGTAAGAACCCAGACGTACAAGCGGCATTAACGGGTGCACCTAAATTAGCCGATTACTTTGGTGAAGAGTCTAGTGCACATTTTGCCTCAGTTTGTCAGCGCCTAGATGCTGCAGGGATCAAGTATGTAATAAATGATCGCTTAGTTCGTGGTTTAGATTATTATAATCGTACTGTTTTTGAATGGGTTACATCTAGCTTAGGCGCTCAAGGTACTATTTGTGCTGGTGGGCGTTATGACGGTTTAGTAGAACAATTAGGTGGTAAATCGACACCAGGTGTTGGTTTTGCACTAGGTATTGAACGATTAGTACTGATGTTAACCAGTTTAGAAAAAGCGAATAATGTAAGAGCCCAAGTTGACGCTTACGTTATTATGTTAGGCAATGACGCTGAAATAGCAGGTAATGGCTTAGCAGAACAATGGCGAGATCAAGTACCAGATATAAGATTACAATGTCACTGTGGTGGTGGCAATATGAAAAAACAAATGAAGCGTGCGGATAAATCGGGTGCCCAAATAGCATTGATTCTTGGTGAAGATGAAGTAGCTCAAAAAACGGTAACTGTAAAATATTTGCGCGGACAACAAGAACAACAAAGTTTGTCACTTGAACAAGTGTCAGACCTTTTAACAAATTTACTTTAAGGGTTAGTTTTGGATATACATCAAACAGAAGAACAACAAGTAGAAGCAATCAAAACGTTTTGGAGTGAAAACGGAAACGCAATTATTGCTGGTTTAGTTATTGGTTTTTCAGGATTTATTGGCCTTAATTACTATAACGACTATCAATTACAACAAGAGCTTAATACTTCAGAAGCTTATCAAACAATGATGGAAGCATCGACTGAAGAGGGTGCCAACTTTGAAGCAGCGGGTAATGCTTTCATTGCTGAAAACGATGCCTCTAGTTATGCCATGCTAACGTCAATTGCTTTAGCTAAAGAAGCCGCTGAAAACCAAAACTGGGAAAAAGCTGAAACATATTTATTGACAGCTATTGAAAAGTCAGTTGATGACGGTATTAAAGCTATTGCTACTGTGCGTTTAGCGCGAGTGCAATTACAGTTAGAAAAATACGAAGCAGCGTTGGCAACATTAGCGCCTGAATTACCTGATTCATTCGACGCTAGTGTTGAAGAAATCAAAGGTGATATTTACTTTAAACAAGGTAAATCAGAATTAGCACGTACAGCTTACCAAGCGGCTATTGATGGTGCTAGCGATAGCAGCAACCCTGCTTTACAAATGAAATTAGATAACCTAGCGCAAGTTATTAACTTAAACAAATAGAGAGTGATATAAGCATGTTTATGAGTAAACGCTTTAATAAAAACCTCCTTGTTATTTGTTTTCTAGCACTCGGTATTTCTGCGTGTTCTTCAACAGATGATGAAGACGAAGATCTAAAGGTTGCAGAGTTAACAGAAATAAAGGCATTGTTTGAACCTGCTGTAAAGTGGGACGCAAGTGTTGGTGATGGTGTTGGAGATTACTTTTCCCGTATTCAACCTGTAGTTGCTTACGGTAAAGTTTTTAGCGTAAGTCGCGACGGTGAAGCTTACGCTTTTGATGAAAAAACAGGTAAGCAAGTTTGGTATGCTGACTTAAGTGATATTGAAAATAAACGTGGTTTTTTTGATGATAAAGAACCTGCGCTCATTAGCGGTGGTGTTGTTGCAGGCATAAACAAAGTTTTTTTCGGTAGTGAAAATGGCGCGGTTATTGCGCTTGACGCTGACAAGGGCAAACTATCTTGGGAAGGTAAAGTTAAAGGTGAAGTAATAGCAGCACCTGCTTTAGATTCTGGAAAACTTGTGGTCAATACTGCTTCGGGTGTGATGAAAGCATTCAATGCTTCAAATGGTCAAGACGACTGGCAAATTGAACAAGATGTTCCACCATTAACGTTGCGTGGTATCAGTGCGCCGGTAATTGCCGGTGGTGGTGTAATTGTTGGTTCAGCTGACGGTTCTTTATCTGTTTATTTACTTGAACAAGGTCGCCAAGGTTGGACAGTAGATATTGGAGAAGCGGCAGGCTCAACTGAGTTAGAGCGAGTTATTGATGTTGATTCAACGCCATTAATCTACGGTGATAACATTTATACTGTTTCGTCACGTGGTAATTTAAGTGCAGTTGAGTTACGTTCAGGACGAGTATTATGGCAACGTCAATACTCTTCTTACCGTGAAGTTTCGATCAGTGGTAACAGCCTATTTTTAACCGACGTTAAAGGTCATGTATATGCTATCGATCGTAATAATGGTTTAGAGCTTTGGAGCCAACTATTATTCTCTAATCGCGGCCTCACAGGACCTGTTCCTCAAGGTAATTATGTAGTGGTCGGTGATTTTGAAGGTTATTTGCATTGGTTAGATCAAACTACGGGTGAAGTAGTTGCTCGCCATCATGTTGATGGTAGTGGAATTCATGCAACTCCAACGGTTGAAAATAATGTTTTGTATAGCCAAGCACGTAATGGTGATTTAGAAGCGATTACTATTTCAAAATAAGATATTCATTTAGCCGGTTAAAAATAATGGGCTAGTTAAATATTTAGGCTAAAATTATAAACGGCTCCAGTGCAAAATGTGCTGGAGCCGTTGTTTATTAATAACACTAATATCAAATTAGTGTAAAAAGAAATTTGAGGTGAACATGCTTCCTGTAGTAGCACTTGTTGGGCGACCTAATGTCGGTAAATCAACACTATTTAATAGATTAACGCGCAGTAGAGATGCTTTAGTTGCCGATTATCCTGGTTTAACTCGCGATCGCCAATACGGAAAAGCGGAAGTTGAAGAACATCCTTTTATCGTTATTGATACCGGTGGTATTGAAGGTAACGAGAAAGGTATCGATGCCCTAATGGCAGAGCAATCATTGATCGCTATTGATGAAGCTGATGCTGTGTTGTTTATGGTAGATGCAAGAGCGGGTTTAACTTCTGCTGACCAAGGCATTGCGAGTCATTTACGTAAGCAAGATAAAAAAGTATTTTTAGTAGCCAATAAAGTAGACGGTATAGATGCCGACTCTGCCGTTGCTGACTTTTATTCTTTGGGGTTAGGCGATGTAGTTCATCAAATTGCGGCTGCACATGGCCGTGGGGTAACACAACTATTAACTTTAGCACTAACGCCTCATATCGAAGAACTTGGTAAGCCAAAAGCTCAAGAAAATGATGAATTTGACGGCGAATATGACGAAAATATCGATCATGAAGCACTCGACCAAAAAAATATTGATGAAGCGCCTGAAGAAACAGACACCATAAAGTTAGCAATAATTGGTAAACCTAACGTAGGTAAGTCAACGTTAACCAATCGTATTTTAGGTGAAGACAGAGTTGTAGTATTTGACATGCCTGGTACAACTCGCGATAGTGTTTATATTCCAATGGAACATAATGGCCGCCCATACACACTTATTGATACCGCGGGTATTCGTCGCCGTAAAAATGTTACCGATATTGTTGAAAAGTTTTCTGTTATTAAAACCTTACGCGCAATTGAAGACGCTAATGTTTGTTTGTTGATCATTGATGCTCAAGAGGGAATTAGCGACCAAGATTTAAGCTTACTTGGCTTTATTTTAGAAGCTGGACGATCATTGGTACTAGCGGTAAATAAATGGGATGGCTTAGATGATCATGTTAAAGATCGTATTAAGTCAGAATTAGATCGCCGTTTAGGCTTTATTGATTTTGCCCGTATTCATTTTATTTCGGCGCTACATGGTACAGGTGTAGGTCATTTGTACGAATCAGTAGAAGAAGCGTTTGTTTCAGCGACTAAACGTATATCTACTTCTATGGTTACCAAAATTTTAGATATGGCAGTGTTTGATCATCAGCCTCCTATGCATCAAGGCCGTCGTATAAAACTAAAATATGCTCATGCTGGTGGTTATAACCCACCTATTATTGTCATTCATGGCAATTTAGCAAAAAACTTACCACTTTCTTATAAACGGTATTTAATGAATTACTATCGTAAATCATTGAAAATTATGGGTACGCCGATTAGGATTGAGTTTAGAGAAACGTCTAATCCGTTTGCAGGTAAGAAAAAACTAACCTATACCGAACAAAAGAAAATGGCGCGTGCAACTCAAGGTTATAAGAAAGACTAAGATATTTTTTAATGATAGAAAACTGACTACTGAATGTCAGTTTTTTTATCACTAAATTTTGTATAAAATTAAAGCAAAGTATATTGCGTTAGCGTCTATATTCCGCTAATGTAAATTCTCTAAGCATCTTATTTAACAGTATTATTTTGTTGCATTAAGACTAAACTTTTTGGAAATGTATGTCTGATACTTCTGCGAAAATTGAAACGGTAGCACGGTTAAATAATAACTTAGCGCTATTACATCCCGGTTCTGTTGTAACATTAGATATGTCGACTCCCGCAGGACAACGCGGAAAATTTCGTTCAACTTTTATTGGTTATTTGCAGAAACACTACGTTTTAGTGCAATACCCTGACAGCTCAAAAATGGGCAGTTTCGCAAAATATATTGCACCTGGTATGGGTGTAACGGTACGTGGTTTAATTGAAGGGCATGAAGGAGCGGTAGTTGCCTTTATTTCTAATGTGAAACAGTCAATTCAAATACCATCACGTATTTTAGTACTAGAGTTTCCACGCGAAGTAAGTTTACAAAACTTACGGGCTTCTATGCGTATTGAAACCTATATTAAAGCTAAAACTAATATTAAAGATGAGTATTGGGGATCAATAATTTCTGATATTTCTATTTCTGGTTGTAAGCTCATGATCACTAATGGAGAAAAGCTTACTTTAACTGATGATAAGCCAGTAGAAATTATTATTGAAGATTTTCAGGGCTTAAAAAACCTTAAGCTTGAAGCTGAAGTTTGTAATAGTAAAATTCAAACGGGTGGCGTATTACTCGGTGTTAAATTTAGCGACTCAAGTAAAACAGAAGTGACTAAACTATTACAAGAAGCGGTATTATTATCTGGTTAACTTGCTTTCACCGCTATTACTTTAGCCTCTATTACACCGTCTGAAACTTCCACTTTAATATTATTTTCAATAGTAATATCTTTGATACTTTTAATCATTTCTCCCTGTTCGGTGCGAGTTATGCTGTAACCACGAGCAATCGTTGCTAGCGGGCTAACGATATGTAGCTGTTCGCATTGATGAGCAAAAGACTCTCTTTTAAGCATTAATAATCGTTGCTGTGCAATACTAAGTTGTGTTTTTAGTTGCTCACAATACAGTAAATTTCTTTTTATCTTGTTAGCCGGGCTCGCATTTAAAAGTCGTTGCTGGAGATAGCCCGGTTGGTGCTTAACTTGATTAAGTTTTCGAGATATAAACCCTTGCAAACGTAAAGTGAGTTCATCCGATTTTTGTTGTTTATTTTGTAATTGATGTTCAGGGTGAACTTGACTTAATCGGTGGTTTAAATTTACCACAGAGAACCTTGAACGTTGTATTTGTTGTTTAATCGCTAATTGAGCACGACTGAGAAGAGCCTTAACGCTATTGATTCGTTCATCAACATCAGCAGAAACGAGTTCGGCTGCAGCAGAGGGGGTTGGGGCCCTTAAATCAGCCACATAATCAGATAATGTGGTATCTATTTCATGACCCACGCCACTGATAGTGGGTAATCTGGATTGAAAAATAGCACGTGCCACTATTTCTTCATTAAAAGCCCATAAATCTTCTAAAGAACCACCGCCACGTGTTATTAATAATACGTCTACCTCGTTGCGTTGATTTGCCAAAGCTATTGCCTGAGCAATATCATATTTAGCCTGCTCGCCTTGCACTAACACGGGGTAAATAATAACTTTTAATAAAGGGTTTCTACGGTTAAGTACCGTGATGATATCTTTTACCGCAGCACCGGTAGGGGAGGTAATTATACCTACCGTTTGAATTAATTTAGGGATGACTTGCTTGTAATGTAATTCAAATAAGCCTTCGCTATGAAGTTTATCTTTTAATAATTGATATTGTTGCCGTAATAGACCTTCACCAGCAGACTCCATTTGTTCGATAATAAGTTGGAAGTCGCCTCTAGGTTCGTACAATGATACTTTGGCCCTTACTAAAACCTGCTGACCATTTTGCGGTTGTATTCTTACTTTGCGATTATTGCCTTTAAACATGGCACAACGAACTTGTGATTTTTGATCTTTAAGTGATAAATACCAATGTCCTGAGCTTGCCGCAATAAAATTAGATATTTCGCCACATAACCAGACCGTATTTAACTCACTTTCTAGAATAAAACGTACTTTTTTAGTGAGTTCACTTACTTGAAGAATATGCTGTTGAGCCATAAATACGTTACTTTTATAATATTAAGAGGAAATGAAAGTGTCATTATTGAGTATTATATATTTGTTTAGCCAAGCATCGACAGTTTATTTTCGATTAATTGCAATTATAAGTTTACCTTAGCAGGGAAAACGGTTAAAATTCTGCCGCAATATTTCCTCCCTAACCACTCATTTTAGAGAGATGTTGCGATGTTAAGAATTGCCCAAGAAGCGTTAACTTTTGACGATGTTTTACTAGTACCTGCTCATTCTACGGTACTGCCTCATACTGCCGATTTAAAAACCAAATTAACTCGAAAGATCAATTTAAATGTTCCTATAATCTCTGCGTCGATGGACACAGTGACCGAAGCGCGTTTAGCTATTACCTTAGCACAAGAAGGTGGCATAGGTTTTATTCATAAAAATATGACCATTGCTGAACAAGCCAAAAATGTTTCTCAAGTAAAGAAATTTGAAAGTGGTATTGTTTCAGATCCTGTCACTGTTAATCCAAGTGCAAGTATCCTAGATACTATGCGTTTAGCTGATGAGCTTGGTTTTTCTGGCTTCCCTGTTGTTGATGAAAAAAATAAATTGGTCGGTATTATTACCGGTCGTGACTTACGTTTTGAAACTGACTTAGAAAAGCCGGTTTCAGCATTGATGACTAAAAAAGATAAATTGGTCACCGTTAAAGAAGGTGCTTCACGCGAAGAAATCTTATGTTTGATGCATGAACATCGCATTGAAAAGATCTTGATGGTAGACGATGCCTTTACACTTAAAGGCTTGATCACAGTTAAAGATTACCAAAAAGCTGAAAGCAAACCTAATGCATGTAAAGACGAGTTAGGTCGTTTACGTGTTGGCGCAGCTGTTGGTGTTGGTGCAGGGACAGACGAACGTATTGACGCGCTTGTTGCTGCTGGTGTTGATGTTCTATTGATTGATACATCACACGGTCATTCACAAGGTGTAATTGACCGCGTTGCTGAAACACGCACTCGTTATCCTGATTTACAAATTATCGCAGGCAATGTTGCTACTGGCGCTGGTGCTAAAGCACTGGCCGATGTTGGTGTTGACGCGGTAAAAGTTGGTATAGGCCCGGGTTCTATTTGTACTACTCGTATTGTTACCGGTGTAGGTGTACCGCAATTAACCGCTATTTCAAATGCTGTTGAAGCTTTAAAAGGTACGGGTATTCCTGTTATTGCTGATGGCGGCATTCGCTTCTCGGGCGATATTGCCAAAGCACTAGTTGCCGGTGCACATTGTGTGATGGTGGGTAGCATGCTCGCAGGTACGGAAGAAGCACCTGGTGAAGTCGAACTTTATCAAGGTCGTTACTATAAGTCATATCGCGGCATGGGGTCTT
>NZ_JACGWF010000019.1:0-55680 GCF_014077595.1 Colwellia sp. 6M3
GTTAAAAATAGTTGAGGTGTCTCTTTTATCTTGCCCTACAAAAAATAACTGATAAAACAAATTGAGATCTACAAGCTTAGGAAAACTTCTATGTACAATTTCTGGTAGCTTGTAGATTTTTCTATCAAAGAAATACTTAAAATCGGATACTGATTCTATAATATGCATTTCATTGTCTAGCGAGATACAAAAGAAATCATTCTTTCTAAGTACTTCAAAACTCTTATTATTGAGTTCAAAACTCACAAAGAAATAGTATTTTGATTGATCAAATCCCGCAGGAAAAATTGCCTCATTGCCAATGGCAAACATTATGCCCTGTAGAACAAGGGTTTTACCTTTATTATTATCGTTGCTAAAAATAATATTTAGATTCGAGCCAAATCGCTCTTCAACAAATGCTTCATTTTCATTACCAAATGCAAACTTCTTAATTATCATTTACTAGTCCATCCTTAACCATTGCTACCAAAAATCGCGTAGAGTCAATATTCATGTGCTCAACATTATTAATTAAATTGCTACGAATATTACTCGTTATATCTGAAACACTTTGAGTCTTACTTTTGAAAAACTCCTTAAAAATTTCTTCAAATAATTTCCAAAAATATTTTTGATTATTTTTGTCAAAAAATGCTCTACTTAATGCTGCATTTTGCTCATATATATGATCTTCTGCTTCATCGTCATCAAACTTACGAGTGAATCTAATATAACTTATAGGGCATTTTCTATGACTACTAAAAATATCGCCTCCAACAAATCGGTTTAATACAAATACTTGTAATTGCTCTGTTGTTAGACTCCTATTTAAGTTGAGAACGTCATTTGGTCTTCTAATTTTAATATTTTCTATTTCAGAATTTTTTAATGCTGTTTGTCTGTCTCTTATTTCGGTAAAAATTGCTTTATAAAAGTTATCATCGTTGAGCTTTGAAGACTGGAATCTCATTAGCCCTTTCACATACATTTTTTCTTCTGAGCGATCTTCTACAAACAAAACATGTTCAAAAAAATCGCTTAGGTCACTGTCGGTCGCTAATGCCGCCTTAGATATAAGCCCCTCAAGTACTCTTTGCTTGTGAACCTCTTTAAAGTTACAAATGTTGTAGCTTGTTAATGATGAATCCTCAATGTAATCCGTTTTTAAGCGAGGCATAAAGAACACAAATTCCTGAAAAAATGGCTTAAAATCAGACCTGTAGTTCTCATACAGTGTTATTAGGTACTTTCCTATTTTTCGTGGGGTTAGTGATTGTTCATTCTTCGCTTGAACATCCCATAAATTCTCTTCATCACACATTCCAGAAACGTCATTAAAACAATCAATCGTTAGTACACTAATTTTTTTATACTTAGGGCTTTGAGTTGCAAGGTATAGAAGGGATTTTGTTTCGAATACAGATGCCTTTAAGTTATTTTGTTCCGTTTTTGTAAATATATATGACATCTTATTGCTTCCGTTCAGTTGAGTATTTATTCTTTTTATAGACTTAACCCAATAATTGATTGGTTCATTTTGGCTGAGCGTAACGAACTAAGCAACTGTTTTTCCTTACAGTTTTATTGATTTCAATCATTTAACATGGAAATATTTCAGGGGTTAGCTCTCACCGTTGGAGTTTTTTAGCTATTTAGTGGTTAATAGCGTTGGAGGATGGTTTAAGATTTTAATCAGTGGTGGATAAAGGTCAATTCGAAGCCACAAAATCAACGAATCTTTCTCCGTCTTTTTCTACAATTTGGTCATACTAGTTGAGAATAATGCCTTTTGTCAGAATGGTAATAACATTAACATTATCAGTATCGTGAATAACGGCCACAATAATATTCAGAAAATTATTAACTTTTGATTACAGAGAATGCACTTTACATAGTTAGATGAACCATTCAAAAGAGTGCATCTCTTTAATTAATACAGATGCAATTCCTGACAATATAATGGTGAATATCTTTGTATCAAATGCCACACAAGGCTTTCGGCTTCATATATGTACCAAAATTCGATCCAGCTTCATTAGAAACGTTCTAGCTCTATATTGGAATGATCATTTATTTGTGTACCTCTTCATAATTTTGCTTTGCAACCGACCTTGCGGTCGGTTAAACTTACACTATTATATTACTAAGGTGCTTAAGGTAATCCCATGAGAGACTCAGAGCAAACTCGTCAAAAAATATTAGAAGTCAGTGCTGATGAAATCCATAAAAAGGGTTTTACTGCGACTAGTTTATCTTGTATTTTAGCGCGCTGTGAAATATCTAAAGGGGCTTTATATCATCATTTTGCTAATAAAATGGAGCTGGGCTATGCCGTTTTTGAAGAAGTTTACGCCCCTGCTTTTCTCGAACTTTGGCAACCTCCAGTAGAAGCAGAGGATCCAATAGAAGGCTTGTGTGAGTTTTTTAGCGCAATTTCAAAAACCATGATTTGTGACGAACTAGTTTGCGGTTGCCCTTTAAATAACCTATGTCAGGAGATGTCTGGTGTAGATGAAGGTTTTCGCATTCGTATACTTGCAGTTCAAAAACAGTTGAATTTATTAATTGCGACAAACTTATCGCGTGTTAGCCGACACCTGCAACCAAATCTTGATTATAGCCAAGTAGCCTACTTCATCGTTTCTACCTATCATGGCTCTTCAAGTTTAAGTAAAAGCTCATTAAATAAAGAGCTGTTTGACAAAGTCATTAAAGAACTTTGTCGTTACATACGACAGTTAAAACGCTAGTTACAAAAAAATTTCATCCTGAAATAACAATTCTTAACACTTTATCGACTATCTTAATCCAAAAAGCTATTTCCGACCGAGCGGTCGGTATGTATAATAGCAACAATTCTGATTCACTTTACATTAACAGCACTACCAAGGACCATCATGAAAAAGCTCTTATTACTGATTGTATTATTCACTAATTTTGTACAAGCCAGTACCGCAGCTGAGACTGCACAAGTAGTCTCTCCTTATCAAGTAATAGAAGTAACAGGTAATAATCTGTTTACGAAAATTGCCAATAAACAAGATGCTTTAAAAAAATTCCCTGATTTAATGCGAGATATCGTTGAAGAAGAATTAATGCCATCAGTTGATTACCAATATGCGGCATTTAAAATTTTAGGTAAACACTTAAAAAATACAACCAAAGAGCAACGTGTAAATTTTATTTCTGCCATGCGCTCATATTTAGTTCGTACTTACGCCAATGCTTTAATGCAATACAGCAATCAAAAAGTATTGTTTGAGCCAGAGGGTAAGTTAAAAGATAATGCAAAGTCGGCTTCTGTGGATGTTAAAATCATCGATACCGGTAAGCCAGATATTAATATCACTTTTCAAATGCGTAAAGACACTCAGTCACAAGAGTGGAAAGCTTACGATATGATAGTTGAAGGCATCTCATTAATTAGCAGTAAGCAAGCTGAAGTAAATCGTAGAATATCTGATTTAGGTTTAGATCAAGTTACTTTAGAACTTGCTTCAATCGCAAGTTAATACCAAACAAATTATTGCTAAAAAAAAGCCCGTATAACTTCTAAGTTATACGGGCTTTTTTGTAAGTTACTTAATCTTATTACTGTGGAGCAGAGCTAATCGTCATTTCCGTTACTTTATTTGCTTCAATATCAGCTTCAGTAAAACGTAATGGCCTAAGTTGCGGTTGTTGTGAATATAGTAAGCTTTGATCTAGGTTATGGTCACTGCCATATTCTGACGATTGTGAATAACTTAATAAACCTCTCGCTACAGGGCCTTCATCAGTAAAGTTTACTACTGTCATCCAGCTACTTCCGTAATTAATATGATAGCCTTTACCTTCTGCACTTAAAATAGAGTCACTATTTTGTGCAGGGTAAACGTGTCGAGGAACTAAAGATCCATCATTACCTGTGCGAGTACTAAACACATTAAAACCGCCTTCAATATTGTGTGCACCAGCCCAAGGTATTTTAACCCCTGAAGCACTGCCATCGGGTAAGCTGCGTTCAACAAACTGTACTGTACCTAAGGTTGCATCTAGCGCTAAACCTGCTGACTCAACATTCAAAATTGCTTGGGCAAACTGCTCTAATGTTGTGTTGTTGCTTGCTAAGCCACTAGGCGTTGAAGTGACGTTATCGGTCGTGAAATTATTACGCCATTGCGGGTTTTTGTTAAACTGAAAAGCAAACTCTCTAAACAAATGCGCTGAACTCCTCTCTTTATTCATGCTGCCATCCCACAAAGCGAGAGCGGCACAACCAGCACTAATATCGACACTTTCACTGCCAACTGAAACCGCAGTGCTACCTTGCGCTTGGCATATAGCTAAAAGCTCTGTCAGTATATTTTCAGCAAGATAATTACGATTATTTAGTAAGGCTTGCTCAACCTCCACAGGGTTAAATAAGCCATCACTGCCAGCACTATCAGCTAATAATTTATGCGCCATGCGTGAGCGAAGCGATTGCTGGTTGTCAACGGGTCCATATAAAGGTGAAACACCTGTAATAGGCGAATCTAGGTTAGTTAGCCAAAAACTGTCATTTGAGTTTTGAACATAATCAGTGCCTGAATATTTTGGTGCATTTTCATAAGGCACTGCTCGATCAAAATCAAACGCAGATAAAAACCCAGGTAATATAGTAAACCCTGCCGCTTGCTTAGCTCCAACAAGAAGTGGGTTCGTGGTCATTTCATTAATTGCTGTAGCGGTTAAGTGCGGTACGGTTGAATCATCAATATAGAAAACATTACCCTCACTATCGGCCGACATTGTATTATTAAAAATAACGCCATCGAAGTCTTTAAAAGCTTGTTTAAACTCATCGATATTGCCAGCTAAATTCATAGCCAACCAATGATCGATAATATCAACATTACCTAAATTAGCGTCTTTTATAGCAAAAGCATTACCACCTGGACCCCATTCAAAATTACCAGGCACCACAACCATCGGACCATGGTGAGTAGCATAAGTCATTTTAGCCAGTTTAATGGTTTGACCCGGCGCAACAGCAACATCAATAACGATTTCTTTAGCTGTTATTAAACGATTTGTTCCGTCGATAACTTGTGACATTTGAGCAGGATCACCAGGATTTAAAGTTAACTGATAAATCACAAAATGCTCTGCTGATGAAAAGGTGTGAGTCCATGCAACATTTTCATTAAAACCAATATTTACAACCCCAGGCACACCAGTAAGCGAGCCACCCATAACGTTTAAATGATCAGGAATAGTTATATGAAACTGCCAAAAACGTAAGTTACCGGTATGTGGAAAGTGTGGATTAGCTAATACCATACCCTTACCGTTTTCTGTTTTATCTTTACCTAATCCCCACCCATTCGAACCTAAATCACTAGGATTTTTTTCAGGAAGTGTAATCACTGGTTTTGAGTTAACGACATAACTATCAACGCCAACACTTTGTGGATAAGGTGCAAAACTTTCTCCTGGAGGAGCGGCTAAAAACATAGGCCCAAGAAAATTAGCTGCGCCGGGTAACAAGGCAATTCCTAGTGAATAGGTCAACATATCAATATTAGTTATCGGTTGTATCCAAGGCATATTGGCACATGACGCATCTATGTTAGCAACGCCAGTATCCGCTAGATACTTATTATAACCTTGTGCATAACCCGATAGTAATGCTTGGCTATTAGCTGAAAGTGAATTGATATTTTGTTCTGCATGCGCTCTTATGCCCATGGTTAAAAAACCAAAGTCATTAATTAAATGCGCTGAGTCTCCCGAGGCCGGCACTATATCAGGACCGTAATATTTTGCGCGTTGAGAGTTATACTTCAAAATTTGATCGGCCAGTATGCAGATATTATCTTTTGCGAACGCATATCCCACACCGTAAGACATACTTTCTAAATTATCAGCTTTAATATGCGGCACACCATAATCGGTCCAACGAATATTAGCCGTTAGCACCCCGTCATCATCAAATGAAGGTACGGGTGTTACAACTGCTGGTGGTGTAATGGGTGTTGGGGTTACAGGCTCTGGCGCACCAATATAGGTATGTTCGCCACCCCCACATGCTGATAAAACTGAAAGTAGACCTATGATTGAAATAGGTTTTATTGTATTTTTTATTGAATAATTCAAAATAAACTCCCTTTAAATTCTCTTATTTTTATCATACGTAAAACTGTACTTACCTAGTCATACTTGCACAATAAACCATCAATCTCAAACAATTATTAATCGATGACATTCAATAAAAATTTATAACTTGAGTTTAGGACTTAATCGAAATAAAAAGGATCTATGGGTTAATTTGCAGCCTCCAACAGTCGCAGTAATAGCACGATACCCATATGGTTTTTCTTAACTTTTTATCGCCTATTTACTCGTCAGAAAAACTAAATGTGATTTAACCTTGGTATATCTGGTCAAAATTTGGAATTTTATTTTCCCAAATGGGTATATCTTTACCGATGTGCTCTCGAACGGCGTCAAAAAATAACCGTGTTCTTACCGGCAGATCTCTATGTGGATAAATAGCATACATTGCACTGAAATCAGATAATTTTATATCAGGCAGCAGTGGCACTAACTTTCCGTCAATAGCCTCCTGTTCTAAAATAAACGCGGGCAACACCACAAAGGCGGTGCCTGAAAGTGCTTTTAATAATAAAACCTCGCCGTCATTAGCACGAAAAACACTTTTTATGGTTTTTTCTCTGGTCTGACCGTTTTTATCTATATAGTTAATACTGGTAACTCTTAAAGAATTACTGTTATATGTTGCCGCTGGCAAAAGCGCGAGTTCATCAATATTTTTAGGCATACCATAAGTATTAATAAACTCAGGAGAGGCCAATATAACAAGCCTATTACGGGCAATTTTTCTAGCAATTAACGTTGAGTCTTTCGGCTCGCCGACACGAAAGGCCAAATCAAAACCTTCGGCTACAATATCCATAACACGATCTTCTAAACGTAACTCAACTTCAACCTGCGGAAAACGTTTTTGAAAGTCATTGATCACCGGCTGTAAGTAACGCTTAGCAATAATGGTAGACGAGGTTATTTTTAAGACCCCTTGCGGCTCTTGATGATAATTTTCAGCTAATCTTACGGTTTGCCCTAACAAGTCTCGCAGTTCACGAGATTTTTTGATCATTTCTGCGCCAGCTGCTGTTAATGAAAAAGAGCGTGTTGTTCTATTTAACAACCGTACACCTAAGTCATCTTCTAATCGACTAATTTGCTTCGAAATAACTGAACGGTCAATGTTTCTGTGATCTGCTGCACTTGCGAACGACCCCAGTTCAACGACATCAAGTAACATCAATAACCGGCTGGTTGTATCCATTATTTTTCCTAAATCTATTTTATTGATGCCATTTTCGCACTAATGAAATTAAAAAACTATGCTTTTTTTGCACGTATATATTGCGTAAAATCTCACTATTAATTTATGCACCGTCATTTTGACCAAAAGAGAAACACCATGAGCAAAAAAATATTTATTGCCGCAAGCGTTATTTCCATCAGTTTAGTTTTAGCAGCATGCTCTGAAGAACCAATGCAAAAAACAGCATCACAACCACTACAGCCTATCGATGTAGCTGAAGTATTAGTTGAGCCAGTACAAAATTGGCATGTTTACACGAGTCGTTTAGAGTCTCCTGAAGAAGTAGCATTAATGCCGCGCGTTTCAGGTGTTATTGACCGTATTGCTTTTAAAGAAGGCGATAATGTAAAGCAAGGTGACTTATTATTTCAACTTGACGATCGTCCTTTTGCTGCTGTAGTTGCTAGTTTAGAAGCTCAAATTCTTAGTGCAAATGCAGCCTTAGATCAAGCGCAAAGTGAAGCTAAACGTGCAGTACGATTAACCGAACGAAAAGCTATTTCAACTGAACAAGCACAAGCTAGAACTTCAACTTTACATCAACGTGAAGCTCAGTTGGCGGCGCTACAAGCACAGTTAACTTCAGCTGAACTTGATTTAGAGTTTACTGCTATTCGATCACCAATTAATGGGGTTATTTCACGTGCGAATATCACCCGTGGTAACAACGTGCTTGCAGGACAAAGCATATTAACGTCAATCGTTTCAAATAATGAAATGTATGCCTATTTTGATATCGATGAACGCACTTGGAATAGTTCATTTGCTGATGTTACAGCTGATAGTAAGCAACAAGTTGTTATGCAAAAAGTAGGACAGAAAAATTTCAGACATGAAGGCCACATCAACTTTATTGATAATCGTATTAATTCCTCAACAGGCACCTTACGTGTGCGCGCCATTTTTGAAGGTCAACATAATGAAGTTAATGACCAATTACGAGCTGGCTCATTTGCGCGAATTAAACTTGCGGCTAACGAGATTACGAAACAAATTCTTATTCCTGAACGTGCTATTGGCACAGACTTAAAAAATCGCTTTGTACTTACCGTTGGTGAAAACAACATTTTAGAGTACAAGCTAGTTGAAATAGGTGAACGATATGGAAAGTTGCGCGCTATTACTTCAGGTTTAAACAAAGGCGACATTATCGCTGTTAACGGCCCCGCTCGTGTTGGTCCTGGCATGCCTATTAACCCAACAACTGTCACTATTGATACAACCGATATCGCATTTACTTTGTCATCAATTGACGATGTAAGCCTTGTAGCTAAATACTAAGAGCTGAACATGAATTTTTCTCACTTTTTTATTCAACGCCCCATTTTTGCGGCAGTACTATCGCTCATCATTTTGATCGGTGGTGGTATTTCATTATTTCAACTACCGATAAGTGAATACCCTGAAGTTGTGCCTCCAACCGTTGTAGTCACAGCGAGTTACCCTGGTGCAAACCCAACGGTTATTGCTCAAACAGTTGCAACACCGCTTGAGCAAGAGATTAACGGCACTGAAAACATGCTATATATGTTTTCACAAGGTACCAGTGATGGTCGCATGACTTTAACAGTTACCTTTGCATTAGGTACCGATTTAGACCGTGCTCAAGTGCAAGTACAAAACCGTGTAAACAGTGCATTGCCGCGTTTGCCTGAAGAAGTACAGCGCCTTGGTGTAGTGGCTGAGAAGTCATCACCCGACTTAACCATGGTAGTACATTTATATTCACCAGAAAAAACGCACGATACCGCGTATTTATCTAACTATGCTGATTTAAACATTAAAGATGAAATTGCTCGTTTACCCGGCGTAGGCGACATTCGTTTATTTGGTGGCGGCAAATACGCAATGCGCGTTTGGTTAAATCCCGATGTTCTTGCATCACGTGGGCTTACGGCTACTGATGTCGTTACAGCATTACGTGCTCAAAACCAGCAAGTTGCTGCGGGTAGTTTAGGTGCACAACCTATTTCGAACGATAATCAATTTCAAATATTATTAAATGTTAAAGGTCGTTTAAGTAGTATTGAAGAATTTGAACAAGTTATTATTAAAGTCGGTGAGCAAGGTCAAATAACCCGCTTATCTGATGTTGCACGTGTTGAATTAGGTCAAGACTCATACTCACTAAGAGCTGAACTTGATAACCAACCCGCTTTAGCTATGCCTATTTTCCAACGTCCTGGTTCAAACGCTATAGAGCTTTCTGATCAAGTACGTGAAACTATGGCGCGTTTAGCAAAAGATTTTCCTACTGGCGTTGAATACGACATTGTTTATGATCCAACCGTATTCGTACGTGGCTCTATTGACGCGGTAATTACCACACTATTAGAAGCAATTGCGCTTGTGGTTATTGTGGTTATTGTGTTTTTACAAACATGGCGTGCATCTATTATTCCATTAATTGCTGTACCTATTTCATTAATTGGTACCTTTGCTGTTATGCAATGGCTAGGTGTATCGATAAATACTTTGTCACTATTTGGCTTAGTACTTGCCATTGGTATTGTGGTAGATGATGCTATTGTTGTAGTAGAAAATGTTGAACGAAATATCGAAAAAGGTTTATCTCCACTTGAAGCAACCCGCGTTGCCATGAGTGAAGTTACAGGGCCAATTATTGCTATTGCTTTAGTCTTGAGTGCGGTATTTATTCCAACTGCTTTTATCACTGGCTTATCAGGACAATTCTATAAGCAATTTGCATTAACAATCACTATTTCGACTATTATTTCAGCCTTTAATTCACTAACACTATCACCGGCGTTAGCGGCATTATTATTAAAACCCCATGATGCAAAACCAGATGCTTTCACTCGCTTACTCAATAAGTTATTTGGCCGTTGGTTGTTTACACCATTTAACCGCGTATTTAATCGTGGTGCTAAAGGGTACGAAAAATTAGTCCAAAAACTTATCCGTATGACTGTTGTTGTTATGGTGGCTTACTTTGCTTTAGTTGGCGGTACGATTAAGTTGTTTGATACTGTACCTGGTGGCTTTATTCCTCAACAAGATAAACAATACTTAGTCGCGATTGCCCAGTTACCTGATGCAGCCAGCCTGGACAGAACCGAAGCGGTATTGGCAGAAATGCAGCGAATGGCTTTAGATGTTCCCGGCGTAGCGCACACAGTAGCCTTCCCTGGTTTATCAGTTAACGGATTTACCAACAGTCCTAACAGCGGTATTGTATTTACGCCACTTGATAGTTTTGACAAGCGAAATGATCCAAGCCTGTCGGCTCAAGCAATAGCGGCACAATTAAACCAACGTTTTGCAGCCATTGATGAAGCATTTGTTGCGGTATTCCCACCACCGCCAATTCAAGGTTTAGGGACTACGGGCGGCTTTAAACTGCAAATTGAAGATAGAGCTAACAAAGGCTTCGAAGCCTTATTTAATAGCTTACAAGCCGTTATTGGTAAAGCGCAAAAAGATCCTGCATTAATGGGACTCTACTCAAGTTTTCGTATTCAAGTACCTCAAATGGATATCGATATTGATCGCGAGCAAGCGCTTATTCAAGGTATTCCATTAAATGAAGTATTTGACGCCTTGCAGATTTACTTAGGCTCAGTGTATGTAAATGACTTCAACTTGTTTGGTCGTACTTACCAAGTTAATGCCCAAGCTGATGCTGACTTTAGACAAGATCCAGAACAAATTTTAAATCTAAAAGTACGTAACCGTAACGGTAACATGGTGCCATTAGGTTCGATATTAACAGTAACACCTGCTATTGGGCCTGATCGTGTAATGCATTACAACGGTTACCCAAGTGCTGAACTTAACGGCAGTCCAGCGCCTGGTTATAGCTCCGATCAAGCTCAACTCGCCATTGAGAAAGTACTTGCCGACACGCTACCTGCTGGTATTGAGTATGAATGGACAGAAGTAACATATCAGCAAGTACTTGCCGGTAACACCATGGTTTATATATTCCCATTAGTTGTTTTACTAGTGTTTATGGTGCTTGCTGCTCAATACGAAAGCTTGCGCTTGCCATTGGCAATTATATTAATCGTGCCTATGACTATTTTCTCAGCATTATTGGGGGTTTGGTTTGTCGGCTCAGACAATAATATATTTACCCAAATAGCGTTAATAGTGCTGGTGGCTTTAGCCTCCAAAAACGCCATATTAATGGTCGAGTTCGCTAAAGATAGGCACGACAACGGCTTATCGCACTTAGACGCCATACTTGAGGCCTGTCGTATGCGTTTACGCCCAATCTTAATGACCTCAATTGCCTTTACTGCTGGTGTTGTGCCATTAGTGTTGGCCACAGGTGCCGGTGCAGAAATGCGTCATGCTATGGGTAACGCTGTATTTTCAGGGATGATTGGTGTCACTGTGTTTGGCTTATTATTTACCCCCGTTTTTTATATGTTAGTAACAAGTAAAAAAGAAAAAACTCAAGAGATTTCTCATGACTAAATTAAGAAAAATGAGACCTGTAAAAGGTTTTACGGTCAGTGCAATTTTAGCCGTTGCGTTTTTATCAGGCTGTGCCAACAAAATTGACATTGCTGATGAGCAAAGCCAAGTAAGTAAGTTAATCACTAAAGCCAATATTGCTAGCGAGTTAAGCGGTGAAAATGAAATTAATTGGTGGCAAAAGCTTGATTCAACACAGTTGAACCAGCTTGTAGTCGACTCTTTAGCAAATAACTACGATTTAAAAACTAGCCAATTAACACTTAAAAGTGCCTTAGCACGATTAGGTGAACAAAAAGCGCAATACTTACCGCAAGGTGGTGTTGCTATAGGAGCTACACGCAGCGATGTGGTTTCTACTTTTGATCGTCAATCAAGTGCTAGTTTAGCGCTTGATTGGCAGTTAGATTTATTTGGACGAATTACTGCGTTGGTTGATGCTGCAAATGCATCAACCATGAGCCAAGCTGAACAAGTACGTTTATTACAAATTGAAGTGGTTTCGTCTGTAGTAAAAGGCTTCGTGAGTTATCAAGGTAATGTTGAAAAACAAAACATAATTGCCTTGCAAATTGATGCGCTAACGCAAGGCATTGATGTACTTCAAGCACGGGTGGATGAAGGCGTTGCGAACGAGCTTGATTTAAACCGAACTATGGCTCAATTGCGACAACAACAAGCCTTAATACCCGCGATTCAATACGCTAAATATCGCGATTTATCGACCTTAGCTGTATTAACTGGTCGCTTAGTGCAAGATGTAGTTTTAGCTGATGAGCAAGCGATTTTAACCCATGAGTTTAACGTAACACTTAGCGAACCAAATAATGCTATAGCCCTTAGACCCGACATTAGCCGTGCTCTATATGATTTTAGCCAAGCTAACAGCTTAAGTGTGTCAGCAAGTAAAGCATTGCTACCCGACATCAGTTTAAGTGCTTTTAGTGGGATATTAAGTATTGATAGTACAGGCCTGAGCAATACACAACAGCAATGGCAAATAGCGCCAACACTACAGTGGTCAATACTCAGTTATCCTGCGCTTTTAGCTCAGCGTGACGCACAGCAGTTTTTAAGTGAAGCCGCATATAGCGATTACCAACAAGTGGTGTTAAAGGCGCTTAGTGAAAGTGAACTTGCATTACAATTATTGGTAAATCAAGACCAGCAAAAGCGCTTTGCCGATCAGCGATATAGCTTTGCTAATAAAGCATTTTTACAAGCAAACGCCATGTATGAAGAAGGTCAAATACCTTACTTAGAGTTGTTAGATGCGCGTCAGGATGTTTTAATAGCTCAAGAAAATGCTGTTGATTTAACCATTTCAGCCTTGCTTGCTAAAGTGAATGCCTACCAGTCATTTAATGGGCAATGGAGCTATGCAATTAGCAACAATAATATGTAGAGTTAATTAGATGCCAAATACTGATATTTTACCCGAAATCACTTCCTCTAATACTATGCGGGCCATTGTTTTAGCCGAAGCAAACGCACAAATTCGATTAGAAAACATTGAGCTTAATGTGCCTGAATGTAGTGATAACGAACTGTTAATAAAAGTGGAGTATGTTGGTCTAAACCCTTTAGATGCACAATACGCAAAAACTGGGTTTTGTCATTGGCAATACCCACATGTGCTTGGTTTAGATGCGGTTGGCATTGTAATTAACGCGCCAAAGGGTATTTACCCGAATATTGGTGCACGTGTTATGTGGCATGCCAGCATGGGCGATCATGGTGTACTAAGCGAGTACGCCAAAGTGCCAAACTATGCAGTATCGGTAGTACCTGACAGCATAAAACCTGAACACGCGGCAACACTGCCTTGTGCTGGAATGACCGCATTAATATCACTCGACAAGTTACAAATTACAGAAGGTGATACTTTACTCATTGAGGCAGGTGCCGGTGCAGTTGGCCAATTTGCCATTCAATTCGCTAAGCAGCGAGGTGCTGATGTATTTACCACAGCAGCGAAGTGTAATCATAAGTTAGTAAAATCGTTAGGTGCTGACGTGGTTTTTGATTATAAAGATAACAATCTTTGTCAGAAAATTCGTCGAGAGTTAGGTCCGCAAGGTTTTGACGCCGTATTAGATTCTGTTGGTGGTGAGACTACCGTTCGTAATATCGAATTAATGCGTTTTTGTGGTCGTATTGCTTGTTTAAAACCTTTGCCTACTTTTGAAGATGAATTACTGTTTAGAAAAGCACCTAATATAAGTATTGTATCACTTGCTGGTGCTTGGTTAGCCAATAGCTTATGCGCACAACAGCGCATGAGTTTTATGAGTAATGTTCTACTTGATAACTTATCGAAAAACGATTTAGTTGTGCCAAAAGTTAGTTTAATCGAATTTACAGCCGAACAGGTTTCTGTTGCATTACATAAGCAATTAGCTGGCGGATTCACCGGTAAACAAGTGGTTAAAATAGGTAATCTTTGACGTTACTTTTTCTGAAGAGCCTAATTTAATTTACCTTATCACAGCATCTTAGAAGGGTAATAACACTGAAATGTTATTACTCTTTTTTATTAGGCAATATAGCGTTTTTTCACTCTATTTAAGAAGAAGTGTTTAAACTCTGCATCAAGCAATGGTTTAGCAATATGGTAACCTTGCCCTAAATCGCAGCCTATTTCTTTCAGCTTTTTATATTGTTCAAGCGTTTCGATACCTTCAGCAGTAGTTTTTATATTTAACGCTTTCGCTAGGTTTACTACAGCATCTAAAATCAAGACTTTATTGCTGACTTCATTTAAGTCATCTACAAAACTTTTGTCTATTTTTAAATAATCTAAAGAAAATTGATGTAAGTAACTGAGTGACGAATAACCAGTACCAAAATCATCTAAAGCGACTAGGATATTTAAACTTTTTAATATCTCTAAATGCTCTTTAACTGCATCAACGTTTAAAATTAAGCTTTCTTCGGTAATTTCTACACAAAGTCGACCGGTTATATTTTCAGATAATTGATGTTGTTCTTGTAAATAAGTTATAAATTCTTGAGAAGCAAAGCCTGTTGTTGAAACATTAACATTTAGCTTAAACGTTGTGGGTAACCAGTCAGCCCAAAGGTTTAAATTACAAATTGCCAACTTCAGCATATAAAGGTCTAGCTGAACTATTTGCCCTGACTTTTCTAAAGTCGAAATAAATACATCCGGAAACAAAAGCCCTAATTTAGGGTGCTGCCAGCGAACCAAAATTTCAGCACCAATGACTTCACCTGTTTCAAAGTCAATTAATGGTTGGTATTGACCAATAAACTCTTGATTTTTAATGGCACGATCAAAGTCATATTCGAGCTTCACATTGGTTGATTTATTTTGTTCTTCAAGTGCTTCAAAAAACACATATTGATTTCGACCTTTTAACTTGGCCTGATACATAGCGTGATCAGCATCAATTAATAATTGATCCGCATTTTTACTGGCATGATTATATGTTGCGATACCAATACTTAAGCTACTTGAAATATTCAAACCGTCGATATTAAATGCGGCTGCCATAGCATTAATAATGTTCTCAGTAATGCGACATATTGTCTCATGATCAATTTTGCCATCGAGCAATATAGCAAACTCATCACCACCCAATCGCGCTAATGTATCGGTATTTCTTAAACCGTTTTTTATAACCTTTACGATAGCAATAAGCAGTTTATCGCCAACATGGTGTCCATACGTGTCATTAATTTGTTTGAACCTGTCTACGTCTATAAACAGTATGGCAATATTGTCGTGACGGTTATTTTTACAATGTAAAAATGCATGTTGAATGCGGTCTTTAAATAACGACCTGTTAGGTAAGTCGGTTAGAGAGTCATGCAACGCTAAAAATTGAAGTTTTTGTTGAGCTTCCATTCTTTCAATCGCATTATTAATGTGTTTTGCAACAAAGGATAAAAGCTGTTTATCCTTTTCTTGAAATAAAAAGTCAGTGCTGTAGCTTTGCACAACTACAATCCCTTTATTATCTCCCTTGCCAAAAGGCACACCTAACCAAGCTTTTGGAATACTGCCGAGAATATAAAGCTCTTTGCTGTCGAGCATTATCTGAATGTCTTTTTCATAAAGTAAAAAAGGTTTGTCTTTTGAAAGTGTATAACCTGTAATACTTAAGTTATTCGGATCAATAGCAACTTTTGCAAATATCTTCCCTTGGTCAAATTCATCGACAATATCTTGGTCAAATTCGTCAACAGCATAAGGAAACTCAATAGTTTTTCCATTATCTTTAAGTAAGGCCACAAAGAAATTTTTTGCAAAAGTTAGACGACCAATGCATTGATGTAAATGCCGATAAAATTCACCCATTGTTTTGGTTTTAAAGGTAAGTTCAGCAATTTCGAATAAGGCATCTTGAATTTTATTGGCATACTCTAAATTTTCAATAATCTCTTCCAAACCATCAACTCTGATAATTTGAGATATTTTCATTGCCGCAATAGAGGCTAGTGCGGTGAGTGTTTTTAGGTGATATTCAGTATAAAAATCGGCTCGGGCATGTTCGGTATCAATAACACCAAGTAATTGTTCTTTAAATAATATTGGCACCGCTAGCTCTGAAAGCGTAGTTTCTCCATCTTGTATGTAGCCATCAAACTTTCGTGTATCTTTAACTAATATGGGTTGTTTTGTTGCGGCTACTTTTCCAATAACCCCTTGATTAAAAGGTATAACCATTAAGTTGGCAGAGGTGTCACTGAGTCGAGTATTGGTGATTTTATCATTATCCAGAAAGGTGCTTTTTTTAAAGCCAGACATGCGACTTAAGGTCTTAGCGCCTGCATCTAAGGTATAAATTACAGCATCATCAAAGCCTAGCTTTTCAACAATATTTTCGGCTAAATATTGCCAAACTTCATTCGGGGTGTTTAATAACAAAATATCAGTAGCAAACTGATTCGTAATAGTTAAACTTTTAATCGTTTGTGATTTAGATAGTTCTGACAAAATATTGATGCCCAATAGTTAAATACCACCTCATCAAGCTGAAAATTGGATGTGTGATTTTTTATTATTTTTATTATTTTTATTATTTTTATTATTTTTATTATTTTTATTATTTTTAATTAGAGCAAAATTATAATCGGAAGTCTATTGAGCAATAGCAGTATAAAAATAGACGTTAATTAATTTACAGTAACAGGCTAATGCAATAAGACTTTCTTACTTAGTTAAAACTATTGAAAAATATTTATTTTTCATCTCTCAACTTTAATAAGTCCATCGTAACTTATTATGTCATCACTTAAATTGCAAACAATACTTGACTAGACAGACAAGATTAAGTGGCTTTACCTTTCACTTTTTATTGCGCTCAAAAATAGATTTTTATGACTATTTCCCAGAAAAAAAAGGGTAATAACATTGCTGTTATTACCCTTTTATATAAATCGATGTAGCTAAATCAACTAGTGATTTTCAGACACCATATTCACAGTATATTTAGGAATTTCGACGACTAGGTCTTCATCACCAACTAACGCCTGGCAGCTTAAACGTGATTCAGGCTCTAATCCCCATGCTTTATCAAGCATGTCATCTTCAAGTTCGTCGCCCTCAGCAATTGAGTCAAAGCCTTCGCGAATAATCATATGACATGTAGTACACGCACAAACTTTTTCACAAGCATGTTCAACACCAATATCATTTCTCAGTGCTACGTTTAATACGCTCTCGCCTTTTTCGGCTTGAACAACTGCCCCATCTGGACATAGTTCTTCGTTCGGTAAAAATATAATCTGTGGCATGTAACTAAACCTCGTCTACTGAATGGCCAGATAGTGCTGTTTTGATAGATGAATCCATTCTACGCTCAGCAAATATGGCGGTACTATTATTTAATGTGTCTAACGCCGCTTCGATTTCATCGGCATTACCTGTTTGGCTTATTTTATCGAGTGCAGTAATAGCATTATTAATGACGTTTATCTCGTCATTTTCAAGTAATGCACTATCAGCGCTAAGTGCTGCTTTAACTGACTCTATAACACGTGATGCTTCAACTTGTTGCTCTTTAAGCATACGTGCCTGAATATCTTGTTCTGCATTTTCCATTGAGTCTTTTAACATCGTCGTAATTTCATCAGCTTCTAAACCAAAGCTTGGTTTAACGGTAATGCCTGACTCAACACCTGTTGATTTTTCCATTGCAGAAACTTCTAGCAAGCCATCTGCGTCTACTTTAAAAGTAACGCGAATATGTGCAGCACCTGCGGTCATAGCAGGTATACCTCTTAGCTCAAAGCGTGCTAAAGAACGACAGTCTTCAACAAGCTCTCGTTCACCTTGTAATACATGGACTGCCATGGCTGTTTGGCCATCTTTGAAAGTAGTAAATTCTTGAGCTTTAGCGACAGGGATGGTGGTATTGCGTGAAATAACTTTCTCAACTAGGCCGCCCATGGTTTCTAAACCTAATGACAAAGGGATAACATCAAGTAATAAAATGTCGCTGTCAGGTTTATTACCCGCCAATATATCTGCTTGAATAGCGGCGCCTAACGCAACAACTTTATCAGGGTCAATTGAGGTTAAAGGCTGTCGTTTGAAGAAGTTTTCAACTTCGATGCGAACTAAAGGAACACGTGTAGAACCGCCAACCATGACAACTTCTATAACATCTTCAATCACAAGTTCAGCATCTTTTACTGCACGTCGGCAAGCACGTAGTGTTTTTTTCACTAAAGGAGCAATAAGTTGTTCAAAGTCACTACGCGTAACTTTACCTGTCCATGTTTTGTTGTCGGCAAGGGCTAATGAAACATCAACACTCTCAGTGTTTGATAATTGTTCTTTAGCCAAACACGCTTGTTGTGTTAGTTGTCGTTCCATAGAAGTAGTCAGTGGGCGAACTAAACCAGCTTGTGCTATAAGATGTTCAACTAATATGCCATCAAAGTCATCGCCACCAAGTGCAGAATCGCCACCGGTTGCTAATACTTCAAATACACCTTTATTTAAGCGCAATATTGAAATATCAAACGTACCACCACCTAAATCATAAACCGCTACAACGCCTTCTTGTCCACTGTCTAAACCATAAGCAACCGCTGCGGCTGTTGGTTCGTTAAGTAAACGTAGTACGTTAACGCCGGCTAATTTTGCCGCGTCTTTCGTGCTATGACGTTGTGCGTCATCAAAATATGCTGGTACCGTGATCACCACACCAGTAAGTTCGCCACCTAAGGAAGCTTCTGCACGCTTTACCAGAGTTTTAAGAATTTCAGCCGACACTTGCACAGGATTAACATCACCCGTTCGTGTCACAATTGACGGGTGGTTTTCATCACCCGTAAAGGAATAAGGCAGCGATGCATATTTGTTGTTAATGTCTGTTTTAGAACGGCCGATTAAACGCTTTGCCGATACAATGGTATTTTCAGGGTCACTTACAGCAAAGGCCTTCGCGTCGTTGCCGACAAGAATGTTATTGCTTTGGTAGCTTACTACAGAAGGTAAAATGTCGAGGCCATGAGCATCAACAATAGTTTCAGCCAAGCCACTTTTTACGCTAGCAATTAATGAATTTGTGGTACCGAGGTCAATGCCAGCGGCGAGTCGATGTTCATGAGGAACGGTACTTTGCCCAGGTTCAGCGATTTGTAATAATGCCATTGTAAAAGCTCGTTAGGTAATAGTTTTACGGATTTTTTATTAATAGCGACATCGTTTTATACAGTAATGTCGCTATTAACGTCTTAATTTTATAACTTAGTCGTCTAACAACAACTCTTCGAGTTTTTCGAGTTCAACATGCAGTTTTTGATAAAATTTAAGTTTTCTTAAATTATCGCATGCTGAACTGTTTGACTCTGTTGTGTTATCTGCCAATTGCGTTTGCAACTGAGTAAACAGCTGCTGATATTCTGTTTCAAACACTTGTGAAGCGTTAAACACGGCTGCATCTATATCATCAGCTTGTTTAACGTCATCTAGCATTTCACGCAATTCCATTTGATGCATTAAAAAGCTCACATCACCAAATGAAGCTTGCTCGCTAGGCATGCTAACACCGCGCAATTCTAATAAGTATTGCGCACGTTTTAGCGGTTTTTTCAGTGTTTGATAGGCATCGTTAATCAGCGTTGATTTCTTAACGGCTAACATTTGCTCTTGGCTAGATGCATGAGCAAAACGGTCAGGATGCACTTTTTTTTGTAATGTTTGATAAAGTGTTGAAAGTTTAGCCAAATCAATATTGAACTGAATATCTAAACCAAATAATTCAAAATAATTCAAAACCACTCCAGTGAAGTTAGTCGTTCACTAAACATTAAAACTTTCACCACAGCCACATTCGCCTTTAGCGTTTGGGTTGGTGAATTTAAAGCCTTCGTTCAAACCTTCTTTAACAAAATCAAGTTCGATACCATCAAGGTAAACCAAGCTTTTACCATCAATAATGATATTACAGTCATTGATGGAAAACAGCGTGTCGTCTTCATTTAGATCATCTACAAATTCAAGTACATAAGCTAAACCAGAACAACCTGTTGTTTTAATACCTAATCGTAAACCAAGGCCCTTGCCTCGGTTTTCGATAAACGACTTTACCCTGTCAGATGCAGCAGGTGTCATCGTTACACTCATAGTTTATCTCCAGCTTAAGCTTTTTGCTTACTACGGTAATCTTCGATTGCCGCTTTAATTGCGTCTTCCGCTAGGATTGAACAGTGAATTTTTACTGGCGGTAATGCAAGTTCTTCAGCAATAGCGGTGTTTTTAATTTCGCCAGCTTCATCAATTGATTTACCTTTAACCCATTCTGTTACTAATGAGCTTGATGCAATTGCAGAACCACAACCGTAAGTTTTAAATTTCGCATCTTCGATAATACCGTCTGCAGAAATTTTAAGTTGTAGTTTCATAACATCACCACACGCGGGTGCGCCAACCATACCTGTAGCAACTTGTGGATCGTTTTTATCTAATGAACCAACGTTGCGTGGATTTTCATAATGATCAATTACTTTTTCGCTATAAGCCATGTTATTTCTCCTAGTGCTCTAGTGAGCAGCCCACTCTATTGAGTCTAAATCGATACCGTCTTTGAACATTTCCCAAAGCGGTGACATGTCACGTAAATGGCCAATTGCCTTTTTAATCAGGTCAATGGCGTAGTCAATTTCTTCTTCTGTAGTGAAACGACCAAAGCTAAAACGAATTGAGCTATGTGCCATTTCATCATTAAGCCCTAAAGCTCGCAGTACGTATGACGGCTCTAAACTTGCTGATGTACAAGCTGAACCTGAAGATACAGCTAAGTCTTTAAGCGCCATAATTAACGATTCGCCTTCAACAAAGTTAAAGCTAACGTTTAAGTTACCCGGGTAGCGTTTGTCTGCATCGCCGTTAATAAAAACTTGTTCCATATCGTTCAAACCAGCCCATAAACGATCACGCATTGTAATTACATGTGCTTCGTCTTGTGCTAATTCTTCTTTGGCAATTCTAAATGCTTCACCCATACCAACAATTTGGTGTGTCGCTAGGGTACCAGAGCGCATACCACGCTCATGACCGCCACCGTGCATTTGCGCTTCAAGGCGAATACGAGGCTTACGACGAACATAAAGTGCACCAATACCTTTAGGACCATAAATTTTATGAGCCGAGAAAGACATAAGGTCAACTTTTAAATGTTGTAAGTCTATGTTGATTTTACCAGCACTTTGCGCTGCATCAACATGGAATATAATTTTACGAGCACGACACATTTCGCCAATTTCAGCAATGTCTTGAATAACACCAATTTCGTTATTCACATGCATAATGCTCACTAATACTGTGTCATCACGCATTGCATCGTTTAATTTGTTTAAATCAATTAAACCATTACTTTCTGGGTCAAGGTACGTTACCTCAAAACCTTGACGTTCAAGTTCACGACAAGTGTCTAGTACAGCTTTATGCTCAGTTTTACAGGTAATAATGTGCTTACCTTTTTTGCTATAAAACTTAGCGGCACCTTTAATACCAAGGTTATTCGACTCTGTTGCACCAGAAGTAATAACAATTTCACGTGGATCAGCGTTGATCAAGTCAGCAATTTGATTACGAGCGATATCAACCGCTTCTTCTGCTTGCCAGCCGAATTTGTGTGAGCGTGATGCTGGGTTTCCGTAAAAACCATCAGTTGTCATATATTGCATCATTTTTTCAGCTACACGCTTGTCTACTGGTGTGGTCGCTGAATAATCAAAATAAATAGGAAGCTTCATTGATTAATAATCTCCAATTGTACTAGCCATTAATGCCAGTCATTCATAATATTGCGAGTGGTAATTAAGGTCTCTAACGAGGGTGATTTGCGCGCTTTCGCTGCGGCTTCATCTTGTCGTTGTGACACAATTTTAACATTTCGTTGCTCGACGAGCTCGGCAAGTGAAATGCTTTTTAAAAAATCTTCAATTCTATCGCTTAAATCAGTCCATAAGTAATGCGTTAAGCATTGTTGTCCATCTTGACAATTACCTGTACCGCCACATTTGGTGGCATTGATACTTTCATCAACAGCGTTGATAACATCGGCAACGGTAATTTGTGCTGAACATTGACCTAAACGATAACCACCACCTGGGCCACGAACACTATTTACAAGTCCGTACTTTCTTAGGCGTGAAAAAAGTTGTTCTAAGTATGATAATGAAATGCCTTGGCGTTCTGAAATATCAGCCAATGGCACAGGTCCTGTTACGGCATGTATAGCCACATCAAGCATCGCTGTTACCGCATATCGGCCTTTAGACGTCAATTTCATTTAATACTCCTATCAATTTGCTGCGCAATTTTACATATCCCTATAAAATAGTCAACTAAATACCCGAGTGATTTACTCAGGTATTTTACGCGGCTTTAATAATTAGTCAATAAAAAGGACAATATTGGTGGGTATTAACAGCATAATGCTTAACTATTTTGTCTTTGTGACTTATAAAAACGCTTTATATCTAAAAGCTATATGGTTGGGTCAAAAGACTCTTTAATGCCTTCTCTGCGTTTAGCAGCAGCTTTTTCATCTTCGTCAAACTCACCAACCTTTAATTCAGGTAGATCTTCTTGACAAACTTCACCACCTAACTGGTTAACCTCTCGACATAAAGAAGAAATTTTATTGTCCATTAAGTGCATATGGTCAAGTAAACGACCAATTGCCTTAGCAACAGGATCAGGGTTATCTGTAGCAACAGCATAAGCATCAAAGCCATATTTTTTAGCTACTTTTTCACGCTTTTCCGCGTCGCCTTTATTCTTGTTTGAATTAACAATTCGAGCAGGTATGCCAACCGCAGTTGCATTTTCAGGCACATCTTTTACTACAACAGAGTTTGATCCAACTTTGCCGTGCTTGCCGATAGTAATGGGGCCTAATATTTTAGCACCTGCACCAATAACAACATTGTCCATTAAAGTTGGATGGCGTTTGCCTTCTTTCCAACTTGTACCACCTAAAGTAACACCTTGATATAAAGTAACGTCGTCACCAATTTCTGCAGTGCCTCCAATAACTACGCCCATGCCATGATCAATAAAAAAGCGACGACCAATAGTTGCTCCGGGATGAATTTCGATGCCAGTTAACCAACGTGAAAATGTTGACAATGATCGCCCTAACCATTTCCAGTTGTTTTTCCACAAACTATGGCTCAAACGGTGAAACCAAACCGCATGCAAACCCGGGTAGTTTGTTAAAACTTCAAAGACATTGCGCGCTGCAGGATCTCGATCAAATACACTATTGATGTCTTCTTTCATGCGGTCAAACATTCTACGTTCCTTAATTCTTTATTTGAAAGCCATAATTAGATAAATAGTTGAGTCACTATTTATGGCTAACATTAACCTTTGTTGTCATTTTTAGCAGCTCGTTCAACTGAAGCTAAAATACCACGCATCATTTTCAATTCTTTGACATCTGGTCTAGCACGATTAAACAAACGACGTAACTTTGTCATCACCAAACCAGGATGGCTTGGTACAATAAAGCCAGTGTCTTTTAATGCATTTTCAAAGTGTTGATAAAAGCGCTCAGTTTCATCAACGAGCGGATATTCTTCGTTGTCAGCCTGCGTGAACGCTTCTTGTTCATGAATCAAAAAGCTTGTGCGTACTTCATAACTTAATGTTTGTACCGCCATAGCTAAATTCAATGAACTGTATTCTGGGTTCGCTGGAATTTGAACATGAAAATGACATAACTGCAGTTCTTCATTGGTTAAACCACTACTTTCACGACCAAATACCAAAGCAACTGGATATTCTTGTGCTTCGGTGATCAGTTTTTCACCGCATCCGCGAGGCTCTAGCATAGGCCAAGGTAATGTGCGCGAGCGAGCACTAGTACCCACCACTAAACCACAATCATCAATGGCTTCTTCTAACGTCGATACAACTCTGGCGCCTTTTAACACATCAGTTGCTCCAGCGGCTAAAGCTTGTGCTTGACCGTTGGGCATTTCAATAGGATCAACTAAAACGAGATCTGTTAAGCCCATTGTTTTCATAGCGCGAGCTGCGGAACCGATATTACGACAATCTGAGGTATTAACGAGGACTATGCGTACTTTGTTTAATAAAGAATCTGACATTATTTACACTTACTTAATTCGAAGACAACAATTTAAATATAATGTTGCCTATCTAGATGGCTAAAATTGCCGATAATGTTAACACAGAACCTTATACTTGTACTGCGAAAAAATCACGCCTTTTATATTTGTTAATTAGTGTTTATCAATATGGCTTAGCTCTTTCGCTTATATAGATAAATTAAAGACAGCTAAGTTTGAATTGATACGCTATAACTTTATTTAAGATAAGTAAGTTCTATTAGTTATTAATAAAGAAGGGTATCGCAAATTGATTATTAGTTTGCTATAATTCGCGCGCTTAATTTTAGGGGTTCATCACTGTATGGCTTGCTAAAATTAACCTCGTTCTTTTACATAGCTGTTTATGACATTTTACAACATATAGGGTAGTCGATAATGCATCCGATGCTAAATATTGCCGTGCGCTCTGCGCGTGCTGCGGGCAAAGTAATTCTGCGCGCTTTTGAACAAGTAGATAAGATTGAAATTGAATCTAAGGGTACTAACGATATTGTTACTAATGTTGATATAAGTGCTGAACTAGCTATTGTTGAAACAATTCAAAAATCTTACCCAAATCACACGATTATTGGTGAAGAGTGTGGCGTAATTGAAGGTAAAGACAATGATTACCAGTGGATTATTGATCCACTAGACGGAACGTCAAATTTCGTTAAAGGTATTCCACACTTTGCCGTATCAATCGCTTTAAAAGTTAAAGGTAAATTAGATCAATCAGTGATCTACGATCCTATCCGTGGTGAACTATTTACGGCAAGTCGCGGTAAAGGTGCTCAATTAAACGGTTTCCGTATTCGCGTAAAACAATCTAAAGATCTTAACGGTTCTATTTTAGCGACAGGTTTCCCTTTTAAGCATAAGCAACATACCAATGCTTATTTAGAAATGTTTAAAACACTTTTCGGTAAAACATCAGATATGCGTCGTGCTGGCTCTGCTGCACTTGATTTAGCTTATGTTGCTGCAGGTCGAGTTGACGGTTATTTCGAGATTGGCTTAAAGCCATGGGATACCGCAGCCGGTGAGTTAATGGTAATTGAAGCTGGTGGTTTAGTAACTGACTTTGTTGGTGGCCATAATCACAGTAACTCAGGCAACATTGTTGCTAGTAGCCCGCGTTTAGCAAAAGAAATATTAAAAGATATTCGCCCTCACTTAGGTGAAGCACTAAGCAAATAATGAATACTTAGCTTAAGCATTCATTTTAAAAGCGCCTTCTGGCGCTTTTTTTATATCTGAAAAAACTACTTTCTCAGCTAATACGACATCGCTAAGTAATTTATATACATCATAGTCCTACATAGCAAAGCACCTAGATGACCTGGACAACCAAATTCAGTCACCCTAGTTAAGCAACCATTTTTAATTCTTTACCTGCTGACTCAAAACTATTTGGACTTTGATAATCTAAATAAGAATGAAGCCTATGGCTATTGAACCACATAGTTATGTAATTCAATATATTGCTGAGCATCATAACGTGTTTCATAGTTTCTCATGTGAACACGTTATTGCTTTAAACTGCCGAAGAAATTTTCTGCAACCGCACTAACCACAACATATCAATTACCATTTAGGTTAGTCTATCTAGTTTCTCTAAGTTGGAAAATAGTACCCTCTGATATTCTTCTAGTTTTCTTGGTCTAGATAATCCAACCTGACTTTGAGTAATAATATTGGTTAAAGGTGTTATAAGTGCATGGGCGATATCGGAGGAAATAATTGATAAACGTAAGAATCCATTTTGCAATCTATCGAGCATTAAATTAAAAGATCGCACCATATCAAATTATTAGGTCATGGCTAAGTGGTTACCATCTAGCCCATTACGTGCTAATGAACCTGAAAGCCGGCTTCGCTCAGGCCCTGTTTTAATAATTACCCGTTTTCATTTCGTCTTCTGCGACTAATAAGCGTATAAAGTTCCCTCAACTATGCACCGAACACAATACTCTACGATATTCATTACAACAAAAACATAAGCATAAACAGAAATATAAACGAGAAGTAAAGATTACAACATTGTAATCTTTTTGTAATACCAATGTCAGTAAACGCGGCTATACTGCTGTATATATGCATAAACGGAGTAAGAAAATGGTCGTTAAAGGTAAAAAGCAAACAGTGTTAGTATCACGTCGACGTTTTGTTCTAGGGCTTGCTGCAGGTGGTGTTCTCGCGGCATTTCCTAGTATTATTCATGCAGTACCATCGTTAACTGCCAGCACGATTACTGGTAATGCTCCCGAACTCAGTGGCAAAGTGATTGATCTCGTGATCGGTGAATCGCCGGTAAATTTTACTGGCGTTGTTCGTATGGCAACGACGGTTAATGGCTCGATCCCAGCCCCAACTCTACGCCTTAAAGAAGGTGATGATGTCACAATTAGAGTAACTAATAATTTAGCGGTACCCAGTTCAATTCATTGGCATGGCCTTATTTTACCCTATCAAATGGATGGCGTACCCGGCATCAGTTTTAAAGGTATCATGCCTGGCGAAACCTTTGTCTATAAGTTTAAACTCCAACAAAGTGGTACCTATTGGTATCACTCTCATAGTGGCTTTCAAGAAATGACCGGTATGTATGGTGCCTTAATTATAGAGCCGAGAGAAAAAGATATTATTAGTGCTGATAAAGATTATGTTATTCAACTATCGGATTGGACCGACGAAGATCCTATGGAAGTGTTTCGTAAATTAAAAGTACGAGGTGATACCTATAATTTTAATCAGCCGACTGTGCCTGAGTTCATTAATGACGTATCAAAAAATGGCATGTCGCAGGCGTTAAAACGCCGAGAAGTGTGGAATAAAAACCGCATGAACCCGACCGATCTTTCCGATTTATCTACCGCGACACTGACATATTTGATGAATGGCAGCACACCGATGGCAAATTGGCGAGGCCTATTCAATGCAGGCGAGAAAATAAGGCTTAGATTTATCAACGGCTCGAGTAATAGTTTTTTTGACGTGCGCATACCGGAACTCAAACTAACTGTTGTGCAAGCAGATGGTCAAAATGTTGAACCGATCACCGTTGATGAGTTTCGTTTTGGCCCTGGTGAAACTTACGATGTGATTGTTGAGCCAAAAAATGATGCTTACACCATATTTGCTCAAAGCATGGAACGCTCAGGTTATGCCAAAGGCACACTGTCTATAGCAAATAGTATAGATGCGCCTGTGCCAGCACTAGACCCTGTTGAATGGTTAACGATGGGCGATATGATGGGCAATATGGCTAATGGCGGCGAACATGGTTCAATGTCAGGTATGCAAGGTGGTGCTATGGATAAAGGCACGATGAAGCACGGAGCTATGGCAATGGAACACAGTAAACATGGCATGTCTAAAAATCCACTTAGCATTGCCAGTACGCAAGTACGCCACGCTAATACAGAGTACGGTGCATCGGTCGACATGCGAGTTGATACGCCGAGAAGTAATTTAGACGACCCTGGGATTGGTCTGCGTAATAATGGTCGCCGTGTATTAACTCTTGCTGATTTACACTCACTAGATGGCGTGACTACTCAACAAGAGCCAGACGCAGAAATAGAATTGCATTTGACCGGCAATATGGAGCGTTATAGCTGGTCTTTCGATGGTTTAGAGTTTGGTAAAAGTACCCCAGTGCACATGAAACATAATCAGCGCTTACGTGTTATTTTACAAAATGACACTATGATGACGCACCCAATGCACTTACATGGTATGTGGAGCGACTTAGAAAATGAGCAAGGTGATGTGCAACTGCGCCGTCATACCATTCCTGTTCAACCTGCGCAGCGGATCAGCTTTTTAACCACACCACACGATGTAGGTCGTTGGGCTTGGCATTGCCATTTACTGTTTCATATGGATGCCGGTATGTTTAGAGAGGTAATTGTATCATGAGTCATTTAAGCCCTATTAAATTGTTAATTAGTACCATTGTAATCAGCTTGCCTTTAATCAGTTTGTCAACATTTGCGCAAAGTGATATGGCTGGCATGAATAATCAAAAAGCGCAATCTCAGGACGGAGATACACCGGTAGGTACACGAGATCCCCATGCTTATTCGTCAGGTTTTACTTTATCCGAAGGCCCTTATGCCATAGGTAAAGAACGGCAATTAAAGTTAGCTGATGAATATAGTTTTTACGCTATTTTAGGTGATAGAGTCGAATACAATGAACAAACCGACGCCGGTGTTTTTGACCTACAAGCTTGGTACGGCACCACCTTTGATCGACTTGTCATTAAAACCGAAGGTGATGTCAGTGGCGGGAGTCTTGAAGAGAACCAAACCGATATTTTATGGGGTCACGCTATCGCCACATACTGGGATTTCCAGCTTGGCATTAGCTCCGATTACTATAAAGAAGGCAAAAACCGCCAATGGCTAGCCGTTGGTCTGCAGGGTTTAGCACCTTATTGGTTTGAACTGGATATGACCGCCTATATAGGCGAAGGAGGCAATACTGCATTTACATTGCAAGCTGAGTACGAATTACTCATTACCCAAAAACTGATTGTGCAACCGCGCGCGGAAGTAGCCTTTTACGGTAAAGATGATGAGCAAAATGAAATTGGCAGTGGCTTATCTAGCAGTGCGATTGGTTTTCGTGTCCGTTATGAGTTCACTCGTCAGTTTGCTCCCTACCTTGGTGTTGAGTGGACAAATACCTATGGTCAAACTGCCGATTATGCAAAATTAAACGGCCAAAGCAGTAACGAAACAGAGTTTGTTGCCGGCATCAGGTTTTGGTTTTAACTAATCGTTAGAACAGAATCTGTCAATCATAGGAGTGCATTCACTAAGGTGGCATATAAACACTATAGCTGACCTTAGCTGATGAATTTGGACATTAATTGGATGAAAATGTAGTGTTAAAAAAGTAATGTTGCTTTGAGACATCTACACAAAAACCCAATAAAATTTATAAATCTAGGAGTCAACCATGAACACGTTAACAAAATTAGCTTTAGTATTAATACCGACAATGACCTTATCAATGTCGGCTATAGCACACGATCCATCACTGCACGTAAAAAAAGCATAAAAGGCAGATTGTAGCAAAATGGATCACAGTAAAATGGATACGAAAAATCCTGTTGCAATTGCCATGATGAAAAAATGTATGCTGCAGTCAAAGGCTGATAAAAATGCCATGAAAGATATGGACCACAGCAAAATGAAGCAAGTAGAGCATGAAGCCGCTAAGAAAGATGAACATGAGCACAATCATTAAGTTATCTTAGTTAAAAACTTAGCGTTTCTGCCGGTAGCTGGGCGCTAAGTGACTTTTAAAACCTCAGTTCTTGAAGGGAGTTGTATGAAAATTATTAAATTATTATTGTTACTTTTTGCTTTAGCTATAGGCTCAGCCGCTACTGTGATGTATTCCGGTATTGTTGATGTCGCCGCCGATGAGCCGCACAGTGATTTTGTCTATTGGCTATTAACAGAAACCAGAGAAAACTCTATTCGCAAAGCGGCTGAAAATATCATAGTACCTGATTTAAGTGCACCTGAATTATTACTAACCGGTGGCACTGATTATGAATATATGTGTTCCAGTTGTCATCTGAAACCCGGCCAGAGTGAGAGTGATATGAGTTTAGGCTTATACCCTGCGCCACCTAACTTGACTGTATCGAGTGAGGAACATATCGGCCATGAGCATGGTGATGGTAATGATGCAGCTCGGAGAAATTTTTGGATAATTAAGCACGGCATTAAAGCCTCTGGCATGCCTGCGTGGGGTAAAACCCATGATGATCAGCGTATTTGGGCAATGGTGGCTTTTATTAAACAGCTACACACGTTAACACCAGAACAATATCAAATACTTACAGCGATAGATTGACGGTTAGTTGCAATCAATAAAACAAAAGAGAAAGAAATGAAAAATATACCAATTATTATTAGCCTGATTTCGTTTATGGCACTAACTCTGAGCAATAACTCAATTGCACATGCTAGTGATACAGAGAGTTCAAAAGGTCATGAAGTACTGTCAGTATTAACAACGGATGCAGGCAAAGCCGTTACTCAGTTTCATCAAGCAATACAAGCAGGAAATAAAAAAGAAGCTCGGTCTTTTTTAGCTGATAATGTCATCATTTATGAAGGTGGACGGGTTGAACGTTCTGCTGATGAGTATGCCAATCATCATATGCTTGCCGACATGAAATATTTAGCCAATATAGATATAGAAATACTTGAGCATGAGGTTAAAGTGTTAGGTAGTATTGCCTATTCTACGTCTAGAACAAAATTAACAGGGAACGTTAAAGGCAAAAAAATAAACAGCGAAGGTATGGAAAGCATGATCCTGCAAAAAATAGAGGGTAAATGGAAAATTGTACACATCCACTGGTCGCATTAGTAAAAAATAAAACAACAATAATAAATAAAGGATAAACAAATATGAACAAATATATGACGGCACTATTACTACTTATTGTCAGTTTTTTTACCATTGCTCATAATGATAAAGCGCATAGTGATAAAGACATACAAGCAATTATTACAATTATCGACGGTATTAAATCTGGCTGGGAAAATGGTGATGGCACGCCTTTTAGATAAAATTTTTTAGATTTTAAGGGCGCAAGATATATAGAATCTGGCGGTCAAAACCCTGGATTAGACAGCTTGGTTAATCACCACGTTGAACCAGAAAAAGAGGCGATGGAATACCTAAAATTAGACTTTTCCAATATCGAAGTAACGTTTGAAGGAAGTGAGAAAGAGTTTGCTTGGGCTATTGCAGATAGTGCGGTGCAGGGGAAAGTTAAAAAATCAGGTAAAGTATTTGATAAAACAGGCTATCAAACTTTTTTATTTCGTAAGGTCGATGGCGCTTGGAAAGTTATTCACAGCCATTCATCAACTCGCGACAAACGGCCAAAAACGGCTCACAAACATTAACCTTAAGCATTTTATCTTAATATAATTTATGCAGCTAACGCTTAGGTTTTAGTTGTTTCTTGGTAAAATTTTCATAGAGCTAAGATGTATAGCGATGATAATCATCGCTATACATCGAGAAATTCTATTTTGGAATAAAGAAAGAGCTTATGAAAGTAGTTTACTTCGGAAACAATTTATTTTCTTCGTGTTTAAAGTATTTGTTGGATGAAGAGCATCAGATATTGCGAGTATATAAAAATAGTTCTGCACATGATTCATCTATTATCGATAAGTTATGTGAGAAAAATGATATCACTATTTGTGAACACAAACCTGAGTTAAGTGAGCTCAATGATTTGATCTCTTTAGGGGCAGAAATATTCATAATTGCTGAATATGCTTACTTAGTGCCTACTACCAATGTGAAATATGCCATCAATATACATCCAACATTATTACCCGATGGACGGGGCCCTACTCCTTTACCGTATTTAATAAAAATGCCCGAATTTTCAGGAGTAACTATCCACAAAATCTCTAATAATTTTGATTCTGGAGATATGATTTTACAAGCTAAAGTGCTTCAATCTGCCAATGAAAGCATAACTACGTTAATGATAAAAATGCACCTTGAATCTGCCAGGTTATTGAAAATTTTTATTAACAACATTAGTAAGTACTACAAGTCTGCTAGACCGCAAATAAATCATTCCTATTGGTCGAAAGTTGAAATGTCAGAGAGAGTTTTGGATTGGAATGCACCAATAAATGAAATCGAAATACAGCAACGGTGCTTTGGCCATATAGGCTTAATTATAAAGTTAGATCACGCATTATGGATTACATCTCATCTAGAGTTCATAAACTATCAGCATACATCGTTACCTGGAGATGTAGCTTTTGAAGACGATAGTTTATTAGCCATCAATGCATTAGACGGGATAGTCTGTATACATAAACGGTCTATCTTCGCGATGCCTGTATAATGAAGTTTTGTTGTTAGTTATATCATTAATTTGAACACATAATATTATGTAATACATTCATTAACCTCATCGTTAACTAGTTATCCTTTACTTATTCGAGATTGCGTCATTGCCAGGAATTACACTTGTACTATCTCGAATAACGGTGGGAATAATATAAAAACCGATGCCTATGCCTGCGCCTACTTTTAAGTCACAACTTATCTTTAATACTGCACCTAAGCTACATTGCATGATTTACCATCCCAGATTCAACGTTAATGCTGATTATATTTCGCATATTTAATACGCAAAGATGACCAAGTAAAATAAAAATACTTTACTGGCTTAATCCTTTAGGGTTAAAAATATCGGTCACACAAGCGGGAAAGACATCGTCAAAAACCACGTTACTAGCTACCAAAGGAGTGGCGGGCATATCAGAAAAATATCAATATTGATTGGCCAGAATACATCTTTTCCCATCCTGAGCTTTATTCAACTCCAGAAAATCTAGCAATATTTATGATTGTGTTAGTTACAGGAAGATTTATCAGTCAAAATACCTTAAAGCAATTGTGGCAAACTCGCTTCGACGTTAATGACGTGAAGCCATGGATGGTTGGGAACGGCCTGAACATCGTCACTCTTTCACATCCATGTGATCGTGACATACCGTTCGGCCTGAACATCGTCACTCTTTCACATCCATGTGATCGTGACATACCGTTCGGCCTGAACATAAAAAAGCCAGCATAAGCTGGCTTTCAAATTATAAGGCATTCAAAAAAACTAGTGTTTAAAGCACACCACGTTCAATTTGGTTAAGTTCAATTGACTTAAATAAAGCGGTAAAGTTGCCTTCGCCAAAGCCTTGGTCATCAACACGTTGGATCATCTCAATAAAGATAGGTCCAAAAATATTTTTGGTGAATATCTGTAACAAGTATGAGTTTTCTTTTTGGCTATCTACTAACACTTGATGATCACGAATACGCTGATGGTCTTCTTTAACCCACGGAATACGATCAAATACGTCGTCATAATATTCAGGTACGATATTTAAGGTATCAATGATGTTTTTGTCTAATTGATCTAAAGAGCCTAATAAATCATCTGAGATAAAGGCTAAATGCTGTACACCTGGGCCATTATATTCATCTAAATACTCATCAATTTGGTTATTGCTTGTACCTTTACCTTCATTAATAGGAATACAGAAAGTGCCACACGGAGATTGTAAGGCGTATGATACTAATGCTGATTTCTCACCTTTAATATCAAAGTAACGTACGTCAGTGAAGCCAAATATATTCTTATAAAAGTTAGCCCAAAATTCCATTGTGCCTTGATAAACGTTGTTAGTTAAATGATCAACAGCTTTAAAGCCTTTATCTTTTACCAATACCGGCTCTGCAATATCTTCACAATCATCTTGATAAATAGAACCTTTAGCGCCAAACTTTTCAATAAAGTAAATTAAGCTATCGCCAATACCAAAAATAGCAGGGTAAGGTAATTTTTTATCAACATTTTGAGCTGATTTAGCGCCACGTTCAACGGCTTGCTCGAAAGCAAAATCCGCATCTTCTACACGCCAGCCCATTGAACAAATAGCAGGTCCATGGCTTTTAGCAAATTCTTTAGAGAATCCTGCTTGCTCATTGTTTAAGAAAAAATGGATATCATTTTGATTAAAATAATCAATATCACGGCCTTTGAATTTTTTTGTTTTTGAAAAACCAAAGCCGTAGAAAGCGTCAGCCATAAAGTCAGAATCTGGCGATGCATATTCAATAAATTCGATACCACGTAAATTTAGCGGGTTTGTTACTTCTTTCATAATTGTTTCTCTCACTGTAGCAATAGAGCGATTATTACTGTGAAATCACCGCAGAGGAAGTGAATGAAAAAACGGGTATTATTTGAAGCGTAAATCTATTGTTACGTTAAAATCAGATGAATTATTAGCTGCAAGGATCTAAGCTATAGCGAGTAGTGCACGCAGATGTAACGTTATTTTTACAGCTATATATTGATGCAAAAAATTGCTCAGTTAACCACCTAAAGCAAGCTCAGTATATGGTCACTTTATTGGTCAACCTTGTTTTTATATCATACCAATTTGATTAATTTAGTGATCTACTTTTCCATGAGGTAAAGTGGATAATTACAAGGCAAAAAATTTAGTAAGTAGTTATTCTACATATAAATTTTATAACACCGTCATTATTAATTTTAACCATTAAAAATGAGCAGTTAATTAATCAACTTGGTATCAATTAAAAAGAATAAATATAATAGGTCAACATTCAGCAGATGAAAAAAAACGCCAACCTTTTTAAAAAAGTTGACGCTTAGTTTTACTAATCAAAAATGATTAGTTAGTGCGTTGCTCTTTACGTGGACGAGATGGACGCTCAGCTGCTGGCTGCGTATCTGACACCGTAATAGCAAGTGCTTGACGACGAACTTGAACACGCTTTAACTGTGTAAAAGACTTTTCAGGCATACCTTTAGGTAACTGCACAAAGCTATGTTTTTCATGTAAGTTGATAGCACCAATGTAGCTGCTGTCTAATGAAATTTCATTAGCGATTGCGCCAACGATATCGCCAGGACGTGCACCATGCTCTTTACCCACTTCTAAGCGGTAAGTCTGCCAATCAACATCTGAACGGGCAACTTTAGCTTTACGAGGAGCGCGCTCTGCACGACCTTCACTACGACTATCAGCACGACCACCGCGAGCATCATTACGACCGCCACGACTATCATTACGACCACCGCGTGAATCATTGCGACCATTGCTATCACGATCATTTCTTTCACGTGCATCACGACGAGGTTTAGGATCTTCTTTCGGTTGTAAAGGTTGCTTTAACTGTTTTTGATAAAGTAACGCTGCGGCTAAATCTGTCATTGAAAGTTCTGACTCACTAGCCATTGTTTCAATAATTTCACGCATCGCTGTTAATTCTTTATCAGCAACAATAGATGCTAACTCAGTACAAGTACGCTCAATACGGGCTTTACCAATTTCTTGAATATTTGGTAAGTCGTACATTGCAATAGTGCCAGAAGTTAAACGCTCATAATGACGTAAAGAATACATTTCACGTGGACGAACAAATGAAATCGCTGTACCACTTCGACCAGCACGGCCTGTACGGCCTATACGGTGAACGTAAGCTTCGTTGTCACCCGGTAAATCATAGTTAATAACTAATGAAAGACGCGGAATATCAAGACCACGAGCAACAACATCAGTCGCTACAAGAATTGATGAAACACCTGATTTAAGTTGGTCAACAGTACGTTCACGCTGTGCTTGGTTCATATCACCGTTTAGGGCAACAGAAGCATAACCTGCACGTTCTAATTTCTCAGCAACGTCAATAGTGTCATTACGAGTACGAACGAAGATTAGCATTGCATCATATTCAACAGTTTCAGCAATACGCTCTAATGCCGTCATTTTATTAATGCCGCTAACTTTCCAAGCGTATTGTGTAATATTGGCTTTTTCTTTTTTCACTGCAGCAACTTTAATGTGCTCAGGATTTTTCAAAAAGCGATTCGCTACTTTGCGAATTTGTGGTGGCATAGTTGCAGAGAACAACGCCATTTGTGTTTCTTTAGGCAGATGCTCAAGGATCCACTCAATGTCTTCTAAAAAGCCCATGTTTAACATTTCATCAGCTTCATCAAGCACACAAAATGATAAGTTATCTAATTTAAGGCTCTTACGACGTAAGTGATCCATTAAACGACCAGGCGTACCAACAACAACTTGTGCACCACGTTCTAGTTGTTGAAATTGTGGTTGGTAAGATTGACCACCGTATAAAGTAGCAACTTTTAAGCCTTTCATGTCTTTGGCAAAAGTTTCAATCGCTTCTGCTACTTGAATTGCTAATTCACGTGTTGGCGCTAGCACCATTAATTGTGGCTTACGAAGCGTCACATCAATTTTTGCTAGTGCAGGCAAACCAAAGGCAGCAGTTTTACCTGTACCTGTTTGTGCTTCACCAAGAACGTCTTTACCTTGAAGTAAAGGTGGAATTGTTTGCGCTTGGATTGGCGTAGATGATTCAAAACCTAGTGCTTTTACAGCAGATACTAAGTTTTCAGGCAAACCAAGGGCGTCAAAGCCTACAGAGGCATTGTTAAGATCAGTCATATAATTTTGTCTTCTCATGGTAGAAACTGGCTATACGCCAAAATTCCTACATACATATACGAGGAAACCACCAGGAAGACTTAAGGCACATTCATTACGTTAACGTTGAAAGGTTAACTGGGCAAGTCTATGGGCGGATATACCCCACTCATTTTAAAATTCTGTGATTATCTACGTTTACTATCTAAGGCTCTTTTAGAAACCATTTCGATTCACGATCACAGAGGCGCGCATTATACAGACACAGTGAAATTATACAAGTAATAATGCAAACTTTACCGTATTTAAACATGAAAATAGCTTCAAATGCTTAAAATAAGCACTTAAAGCTACTTTAACCCGAAGAAACGATTGAAGTTATTAAAGGTTAGTTATCTATTTCAAAACCGCCTTTTACCTTTTTAACTCGCATACCGCCTGAGCCACTATTGATAATTTTTAAACCACCTGCTTGTTCCACGTCAATACTGCCAGAGCCATCATCAATGGTGACTAAACCCTCAATGTTTCTAACCATTAATTCGCCAGAACCATCTTCAAAAACGGCATTGCCCGAGACATCCTTTACAAAAATGCTGCCAGAACCATCATCAATATCAAGGTTACCGCCAACACTAGTGACTTCTATCTCACCAGAGCCATCAATAATACTTACATTACCTGTGACTTGGCTTATGTAAATGCCGCCGGAACCGTCATTGATCTTAAGGTGACTCTTAATATCGTTAATAGTCATCTCACCTGATCCATCTTTTATTTCAACTTCTGCATAAATATGGCTAACAGAGATAGCACCTGAGCCATCATCAATTTTTAACATAAGCTGGCTTGGCATGATGACTTTAATATCAATATGTGGCGAATCCCCCTGCCAAAAGCCATTACTGTCAATTTTCGACACTAAATACGCACTGTTACGTGATTGCGTTAAAGTTAATTCAACATCGTTTGTATCTCGACCTTCGGTATATATATCAGCAACTACAGTAATTTCTGTCACATCTTCAGAGCCTTCAATGACCAAAGAGCCTGCTCCAGCTTCAATATCCAATGCGCTAAGTTTTTTGGCATCTATTATCAGTTCTTGTTGGCTATGATAATTAGCATATGAAGGGTTTGCCACTACAATACAGCCACTTAAGATGGTTACGCCTGATATAAATAATAATGCTTGGGTTAATTTCATTGGGTTATTTCCTTGTAAACTATCGTTTTTTAATCATTGTTTTACAATACAATCAAAAATCACGCCAAACAATAAATACCATTAATATTAACAACTTAGAAGGGGGTATAATAAAGGGCAATATCTTTATTGATATATTTTGGTGAAAATAACAATTTATTAGTGAATTTGTAAGTAACAATTAAGTACTTACCTGTTGATTAGATACTTTAGGAAAAGCACTATAATTTAAGCTTATAGGCATTAAGCTATGCCTAATACTTACTAGCGTGTGACTTGTTACGGCTATAGCTTTATTAGTCGTTTCAATTGTCTTAAACGACTTGAGTAATCAAGGGTAAATACACTAACTATATTAAGCAGCGTTATAATAACCATAGTTATAGCAATCATAGTTATAGCAATCATAGCTATTAAACATTTATCAATAACTTAATTGCTTGGCTTGTAATATATGGTTTCTAATAAGCTACATCGTTAAAAAGCAATAAACACGACGCTTGCCGTGTTTATTTATCTGATGGTATTTATAGGGAAATAAATAACTAACGTTAGCTATTCTTCAACACCGTTAAGTAGATCTGAAAATGCAGACAATTTATTAAGCACCATACCGTGTATTGATTTTCTTGGATATCGCCCTGTTCTGGTCATTTTTCCTGCGGGCTGTGCCATTAAAATTTCTATCGCTTGATCAATGTTTTCTACAGCATAAATAGCAAACTTGCCATCAGCCACCGCTTGAATAACATCAGGTGCCAACATCAAATTAATGGTATTAGTTTTAGGAATAATAACACCTTGCTTACCTGTTAAGCCTTTGTCTTGACAGAGACGATAAAAACCTTCAATTTTTTCATTAACACCACCAATAGATTGCACTTCGCCATGCTGGTTCATTGACCCCGTAATCGCTATACCTTGGTTTATCGGTAATTTAGCGATGGCAGAAATTAACGCACATAGCTCAGCCATTGAAGCACTATCACCATCGATATGACCATAGGATTGTTCAATAGCAATATTAGCGGAGATAGTCACGGGGAATTCCTGCCCATACTTATGGCCCAAGTAACCGGTTAAAATCAACACGCCTTTGGAGTGAATAGATCTACCTAAGTCGACTTCTCGCTCAATATCAGTAACGCCTTGACTACCGGCATATACAGTTGAGGTTATTCGCGCAGGTGTGCCAAAAACGCTATCGCCAATTTCGAGTACCGTTAGGCCATTTATTTTACCTATTTGCTCACCTTCAGTATCAATAAGCAGTTGGCGTTCTTTAATTTCGTCTAACCAAGCTTCGCTCATGCGCCCTGTTCTGCGCTGCTTTGCCGCTAATGCCATGGTGACATGTTTACCGCATAAACCATTTTTACCGTCAGATAACTTCCATAAATAAAAGGCTTCATCTAATAGGTCGTTAACTTGTACGATATTGGCTGATATTTTATGCTGATGCTCTGCGCGCCTTAAGGCATATTTAACCAATTCTAAAATCGCTTCGTCTGTTACTTCAGGATAATTATTACGATGAGCACGTTGACGAATTAAATTGGCGTAGTCGTTCAAGTTATGCTGATTTTTCTCTAAATGGCGATCAAAGTCGGCTAATACTCTGAATAACTCGGTAAATTCTTGATCGTAATCTTGCAAAGTGTAATAAATTTCAGGATCGCCCAGTAAAATAACTTTGACATTTAATGGGATTTTTTCAGGTTGCAGACTAAATACACCGGGTTGCGCATATTCTAAGTGCGGATTTTCGATGGTTATTTGTTGGGTTTTCAGCGCCAACTTTAAGCGAGCCCATACAAGCGGTTGCGTTAGTAATTTATCTGCTTCAAGTAATATATATCCACCATTAGCTTTATGAAGAGCACCCGGTCTTATGAGGCGATAACTTGTATAACTAGCACCTTGAAAGCTACCAAAATCAACATGACCAAATAGGTTTTGGAAGGTAGGGTTTTGCTCATAAACAACCGGTGCACCTTCGTCGGCTTTTCGAGTGACTAATAAATTAGGTAAAAAGCGCTCAACCATTAACTTACGCATATCTTTGTCATTAGGCGTTTCGTTACTTTCATCAACGAGTAGTTCTAAAACGGCATCAACAACATGGATTTTCACTTTAGCTAAATATTTTTGAACGCCAATATTACTCACAAACTCAGCTTCTAGCTCTTCTAAAAAAGGTTGAATGCTTTGTGCGGCAGTTTCATGCTTTAACTTGCGTAATTTGTCAGATGAAATACGTTTCCATTGTGGTAGTTCAATTAACTTTTCGGATAATAAATCTTCTAATTTAGCTAATATGATATAAAAATCGGCACGCTTTGGCTCTTTAAGTTCAGCAAATTCTTTATCATTAAGCGGCTTACCTGCAACCAGAGGTGAAAAACCAATTTCACCATTTTCTTCAAACAACAACACATCACTTTTTAATGCTGTCTCTTCCACTTCAGTAATAGCTTGATCATATTTTTTATTGAAATCGCGATCGAGTGCAGCCTTTTGTCTTTGATAGCCAGGGTTATCAAATATTTCTGGAAATAAATCCATTAACTCGTCAATAAATGTATTCATGCGAGTAAGTAACTGCTTACCATCACCAGGACTTACATGAAGGTTATGTGGCGAATTAGGATCATCGAAATTGTTAATGTAACACCATTCATCTGGTGTGGGCTCTTTGCTTGCTGTTGCCGCTAACATTTGTTTGATTAACGTTTGACGCCCAGTACCATGCTCACCCATGGCATAAACATTAAAACCGGGCGCATCCATCGACAAGCCAAAAACCAATGCTTCTTTAGCTCTTTCATGACCAATAAATACTTGCTCTATTTCAGCGGTAGGTGTGGAATTGGCAAATTGTTTAACCGTTAAATCTGCGGTTAATTGGCAAGGTTTAAGGCGTGTGTTGATTGACACATTTGTCATAGAAAATCTCTTGGGTGCGAGTTTAATAGCGTGTAGGGTAAAATTTAGCGAACTGACTTAATATTCAGATAACTAATTAGCAAATAGCTATAGATACGGTTTCATTAAATACAGTGTACAGCGACAACCCTATTAACAGCAAAACAATATCAACAACTATCTGAAAAATTTGCTTTTAGGGTGTTAAACTTATGCGATTAAAGTCTTTGCCACCACAAGCAATACACTCCGCAATAATATTTGCATGGCTATATGTTACACAGTGCTGACATGCTCGACACTGTAATTGTCCAAAACCTACATGATCGCCAACATGGTAACCATCTTGATGTTGAAAATCATCCATAAGCTCTGACCATTCTACTTGTGATTTGTCGGTAATTTGTGCCAAATTTTCCCAAATACTCTCATTCAATATATCTAAATAAATGGAATGTTTAATATCGGCTTGGTACTGCTGGTAAAAATCACTTAAATCATATTTTAAGTTAGTGATGAACTGCTTAACTTGCTGTTCTGGAATTTGTTCGGCAGCGATTAAAATCTTTTTAGCTTGTTCAATTAACTCAACAATTGAGCGAACTTCATTATCGCTAGTATCTCCTAGCCATTCTTGTAAGTTTTGATATACCTCTTGCATACGAGATTGTTCTTGTTTCATAACGCCTCCGTCATTAAATGCTCACTTTTTAGTATAATTATTAAAGTGATAAAAGCCACCATTAACCACCTTAATTAAAGTACAAAGTAATGATAAACGTGGTTTTTCTTGGTTATATCCCTTCGATTCATTAATCGTGCTACTTTTTCATGAGGAAAAATGGATAAATACTAGATATAAAATCTAATAAGCACTTATGCCACTTATCAATTTTATAACGCTGTAGCTTTTCATTTTAGCCATTAAAAATGCGCAAATAATTAATCAACGGGGTATTAGACCAAGGTAATGTTGAAAAATCTGCAGCATTAACCTGCTTTAACTTGTCGCAATGGCTAGAGATAAGGTATCCTATCGGGATAATTTTTATCGCTAAAACCTAACCTTAAAATAACAAATTTTATCTTTATAAATTTGCCAACAAAGTCGGGTGAAGCACTTATTTTAAGCGTGTTTGAGAAATATTAATGGAATCCATTTACAATCCCCAATCAATAGAAGCCGATGTTCAGAAATTTTGGACTGATAACAACACCTTCAAAGCTGAAGAGTTACCAGGAAAAGAAAAATTTTATTGCTTGGCAATGTTTCCATATCCTAGTGGTCGACTCCACATGGGCCACGTGCGAAATTACAGTTTAGGTGATGTTATTTCTCGTTACCAACGCATGCAAGGCAAAAACGTGATGCAACCTATGGGTTGGGATGCTTTTGGTTTACCTGCTGAAAACGCTGCAATTAAAAACAATTCTGCGCCAGCTAAATGGACCTACGAAAACATTGATTACATGCGTAACCAATTAAAGTCTTTAGGATTTGGTTACGACTGGAGTCGTGAATTAGCCACTTGTAAAAAAGATTACTATCGTTGGGAGCAATGGTTTTTCACTCAGCTTTATGAAAAAGGCTTAGTGTATAAGAAAAATGCTACGGTAAATTGGGATCCAGTTGATCAAACAGTACTTGCTAATGAACAAGTAATTGATGGTCGCGGTTGGCGTTCAGGCGCGCTTGTTGAGCGTAAAGAAATTCCACAGTGGTTTATCAAAATTACTGACTATGCAGAAGAATTAATTAACGATTTAGACCAATTAACCGATTGGCCTGAACAAGTTAAAACCATGCAACGTAACTGGATTGGTCGCTCTGAAGGTGTAGAAATGACCTTCCAAGTTGCTGACTCATCAGAAAGCTTCGATATATATACTACCCGCCCTGATACCTTAATGGGTGTAACTTATGTAGCATTAGCAGCACAACATCCTTTAGCCCTTGCAGCTGCAGAAAATAATACTGAACTTGCTGAGTTTATTCAAAGCTGTAAAACCAATAAATCTACTGAAGCTGATATGGCGACAATGGAGAAAAAAGGTGTTGATACTGGCTTAAAAGCTATTCACCCAATCAGTGGTGAAATAGTACCTGTTTGGGCAGCAAACTTTGTTTTAATGGATTATGGCTCAGGTGCGGTGATGTCAGTACCAGGTCATGACCAACGTGATTGGGAATTCGCGACTAAGTACGGTTTAGAAATCAAACAAGTTATCGCCGGTACTGAAGACGATGACGTAACTAAAGCGGCTATTACTGAAAAAAATGTTTTAGTTAATTCAGGTGAATTTGATGGCTTAAGTTTTGAAGATGGCTTTAAAGCTATTTCTGATAAATTAATTAGTGAAAACAAAGGTAAAGTAACGGTAAATTACCGCTTACGTGACTGGGGTGTTTCTCGTCAACGCTACTGGGGTACACCTATTCCAATGATGCACCTTGCTAATGGTGAGTCAGTTCCAGTACCTGCAGATCAATTACCGGTTGAACTACCTGAAGATGTCATCATGAATGGCGTAACTTCGCCTATCAAAGATAACCCTGAATGGGCTAAAACCACATACAATGGTGAAGAAGCATTCCGCGAAACAGATACCTTTGATACCTTTATGGAATCATCATGGTATTACGCACGATACTGTTCACCAAACGACGATACACAAATGTTAGATCCTGCTAAAGCCAATTACTGGTTACCAGTTGATCAATACATCGGTGGTATTGAACACGCGATTTTACATTTACTTTATGCACGCTTTTTCCATAAGTTATTACGTGATGCTGGTTTAGTTACCTCTGATGAACCATTTAAGAAACTACTTTGCCAAGGCATGGTGCTCGCTGACACATATTACCGTGAAGCTGATAATGGTGGACAAGATTGGATTGCACCAACCGATGTTGACGTTGAACGTGACGAAAAAGGTCTAGTTACTTCTGCTATTAGCAAGTTAGATGGTAAACCGGTTATTTCTGCTGGCATGAGCAAAATGTCAAAATCGAAAAACAACGGTATTGACCCTCAAGAAGTGATTAATCTTTATGGTGCTGACACCGTACGATTATTTATTATGTTTACTTCACCGCCAGAGCAAACTTTAGAATGGTCTGACTCAGGTGTTGAAGGCGCTCATCGTTTCTTAAAGCGCGTTTGGAAATTAACTTACGACTTTACACAAGCAGCTGATGTGTCAAATGCCGCCCCAAGTACTGCGGGTTTAACGCTTAATGCAGCACAAAAGTTACTGCGTCGTGAATTACATAAAACCATTGCTAAAGTGAGTGATGATATTGGTCGTCGTAACACTTTCAATACCGCTATTGCTGCGATAATGGAATTAATGAATCACTTAAGTAAAGCGAGCATTGAAAGCAATGAAGACCGCGTAGTTATGCACGAAGCAATTCGCGCTGTGGTATTAATGCTAACGCCTATCGTTCCGCACTTAAGCCACCATTTATGGAATATGGTTGGTGATGGTAATCCAGTTGAAAATACCGCTTGGCCAGTTGTTGACGACAGTGCTTTAATTGAAGATGAAAAGCTTATTATTGTGCAAGTTAACGGTAAGTTACGCGCTAAAATTACTGTTTCAGCTGATGCGACCAAAGAAGCGGTAGAAGAAACCGGTTTTAACGATGAAAACGTTAGCAAATTTATAGATGGTAAAACCGTACGTAAAGTTATTTATGTACCGGGTAAATTATTAAATATTGTAGCTAATTAATTAATACTTTTTCGCATAGTAAATCATGAGTATTAATAAACTCATGATTTACGTTGTAGCCACTTATCAGTGCATAGCTAATCTTATTTACTCTGTACTGATAAAATTTTCATCCATTAAAAAGTGAACACTTTATGAAGCAATTGATCATAGGTCGAATTAGCAAACTGTTATCATTTTGCCTAGTGTTAATAATGATAACGGGTTGTGGTTTTCAACTACGCGGTAATTACTTATTAGCACCTGAATTACAAACCATTGCTTTTAGCTCGGTAGACCAATATGGCGAACTTACACGCTTGGTTAAGCAGCACTTAAGTATTAATGATGTGAAATTAGTGCAAAAAAGTGACGCCGACATCCCGCAAATGCGTATGTTAAAAGACAACTTAGACAGACGAACCTTATCTGTTTTCCCTAATGGGCAAGTTGCTGAATACGAACTAATTTATACAGTTAGGTATCAAATTTTAATTCCAGGGCAAGATATTCAAAACTTCCGTTTTGAGCTTAATCGTGATTATCAAGATGATCCTGACATAGCGCTGGCAAAAAGTAGGGAATTATCGTTAATGTTACGAGAAATGCGCCAAGAAGCTGCCAAGAAAATCTTACGTGATATGGCTAGCATTCAGCTATAGGTAAACTTCATGCGTATATACCATAGTAACCTCGACAAAACGCTTAACCAAGGCTTTCAGCCAATATGGTTAGTATTTGGTGATGAGCTATGGCAAAAAAATGATGCTTTAGAGAAAATTAAGCTGCATGGCAAAAAACAAGGGTTTGCGGAAATAATTCGCTTTAGTATCGACGATAAATTTGATTGGGACGAACTCTTTCAAGAGTACCTATCGATGAGTTTGTTTTCGCCATTACGTATTATCGAAATAGAATTTACTTCAGGTAAAATTGGCGATAATGGCGCTAAGGGTGTAGCAAAATTACTCACCCTTTTACATCAAGATATTCAACTTATATTCCATGGTCCAAAATTGGATGCGGCAACGCAAAAGCGAAAGTGGTTTAAGTCTTTAGAAGCAGCAGGTTGTTTTGTACCTTTATATGATGTTGAAGGTAAGCAATTAAAACAATGGTTGAATAATCAAGCAAGGCACTTACAACTTAACTTAGCACCTGATGTCATTGATTTAATGGCAGAGTTATTTGAAGGCAACCTCCCTGCACTTGAGCAAGAGTTGCAAAAGCTTTCAATTTTGTTTTCACAACAAACAGTTACCTTTGAAGAAGCTGAAAACCTTTTTATCAAACAAGCTAAGTTTAGCCCTTTTCAACTTATCGATACGTTATTGATTGGCGACTTAAAGAAATGTTTGAAAATTTTAGACCAAATGCAACACGACGGTAGTGCGTTTGGTCAATTAATTTGGGTTGTGCATAAGGAAATAAGCCAACTTTATGCCATGTTAGAACAAATGGATCAAGGCAGTGGTATTAACGATATTTTTAAACAATATCGCATATGGGAAAAGAAAAAACCTTTATATCAGCATGCGTTAAAGCACATTACCTTAACGCAAGCAGAGCAAGCATTAGCAAGGTTAGCGCAGGTTGATTTACTCAGTAAAACGAGCAGTGACTTTAACGCGTTTATTTTACTCAGTGATGTTTTCATCAGCTTATTTCATCATGAACTAAGTCAAAACTTTAGTTTAGATTATGAGTATAACTAAGCAAAATCCGCCAAAAATTATTGCTGTGCTTGGCGGTACTTTCGATCCCATTCATTTAGGTCATACTCTGCCTGGCCAAGAAACAGCTAAGTGGATTGGAGCAGAAAAATTATTTTTAATTCCTGCTCATATTCCCCCACATAAACTTGGCACCCATGCCAATGCCAAACAGCGTGCTGAAATGGTGTCATTAATTTGTGCTAACAATGATAATTTCATGCTTGATAGTCGCGAACTTAATCGACATACCCCCTCTTTTACTGTCGATACGTTAAATGAAATTAAAGCTGAGCACCCGAATACAAGTTTATATTTTATAATGGGTATGGACTCACTATTAACATTTACCACTTGGCACTGCTGGCAAGAAATTTTAACTTTATGCAACTTAGTCGTTAATATTCGCCCAGGTTATTCACATCTGGAACTGGAAAACACGCTTACACCAGAGTTAAACGCTCGTCTGATATTTAATTTAACCGATTTGCAGCCACAAAAATCTGGTCAAATAGTTATACATGAAAGCAAGCCAGTTAATATTTCATCAACAGAAATTAGAGCGAGAATAAAATCTGGTTTAGATTGTAGCCAGTACCTAGAAAAACCGGTTTTCAACTTTATAAAGCAGCATAAGCTTTATAACTAAGTTCGAACTAATTCTATTTACTGTCAAAAAAAACGCTATTTATAACGACTTTTGTTCCTGACTTAGTGAAATATATCAATTGTTGAGTAAAAAAGAGGCTAACGACAACATTAGATGGTTAACTGACAAACAAAATAATGCTATTATCGCCGATTATTGCTAATTATAGAGATCCCACTTTGCAAAGTTCAGAACTAATTACTTTTGTTACCGAAAAAATAGAAGACATGAAAGGCCGAGATATCGTTACTTTAGAGGTATCTAAAAAATCGGGTTTCACTGACTATATGTTAGTTTGCTCTGGTAACTCAAAACGTCACGTTATTTCAATTGCTCAATCACTTACTATTGAATGCCGCGCAGCTGGTATTGAAGCCTTAGGTGTTGAAGGTAATGATATCGGTGAATGGTCTTTAGTTGATTTAGGTGATGTAGTTGTTCACATAATGACCGATGAGATCCGCGATCGTTATCAACTAGAACAACTATGGGAATAATCTAAACAACAATGCGCATTACCTTATATGCTGTTGGTAATAAGATGCCCGCTTGGGTTAGCCAAGGGTTTAACGAATATTGTCGCAGATTCCCTCGTGATATGAGTTTTCATCTAGTTGAAATTTCACCTGGAAAACGCGGTAAAAATGCCGATATTGCTCGCATTCTCGAAAAAGAGGGTGAGCAAACATTAGCGGCTATTCCTAAGGGTAATCGCATTGTTACATTAGAAGTTGAAGGTAAGCCTTGGACTACGCCTCAACTTGCCAAGCAACTTGACCGCTGGCATGTTGATAGCAGAGATGTTGCTCTGCTTGTTGGTGGCCCAGAAGGTTTAGCGCCCGCTTGTATTGAAGCATCAGAGCAGAAATGGTCGTTATCGCCACTGACATTACCACACCCAATGGTTAGAGTAATCGTAGCTGAAAGCCTCTATCGTGCTTGGTCAATCAATAATAATCACCCTTATCACAGAGAATAAGTAATGGCTCGAAAAAAACGCGTTGCCATTAGAAACCATAGCGCTGAAGCCAATTTATTTGCACGCCGTACGTTTATTACTTTCATTGCGGTCATCATAATGTCTTTGCTGTTGTTCAGTAATATTTATGATCTTGGCGTTAACTCTTATCAAAAATATCAAACACGCTCTAACTCTAACCGTATAAAACTTTTACCCGTTGCGCCAAATAGAGGCTTAATCTACGATAGAAATGGTGTTCTACTAGCTGATAATACGCCAGTATACAGTTTAGAAGTTATCCCAGAGCAAGTAACCGACATTAAGCAAAGCCTTGCTGCCGTTAGCCAATTATTAGATATAAGCCAAGAAAAACAAGACGAACTACTCAAAGCCGTAAAAAGTAAACGTCGCTTTAAACCGATCGAGCTATATTCTCGTTTGAGCGAACAGCAGGTTTCTTTGTTTTCGGTAAATCAGCATAAGTTTCCTGGTTTTTTTATTGATGCGCGTTTAAAGCGATATTATCCCTTTGCTGATTTAACAACCCATTCGCTCGGTTATGTCGCGCGTATTAATGGTCGAGATTCTGTTGCCCTTGAAAAGCAAGGTTTAGCTGAAAATTACGCTGCCACTCGTAATATAGGTAAGCTTGGTTTAGAAAAATATTATCAAGATATTTTGCACGGAACCATTGGGCATCAAGAAGTTGAAATAAACAACTTAGGTCGTATCATTCGAACGTTAAATTTTACCCCTCCCATTCCAGGAAAAGATCTTACTTTAACTTTAGATATTGAATTACAAATGATCGCAAAACGAGCGCTTTCAGGAAAGCGTGGTGCGATTGTAGCCATTGATCCAAGAGATGGTGGCGTATTGGCCATGTACTCAAACCCTAGTTTTGATGGCAATTTATTTGTCCATGGTATTAGTAGTAAAAAATATAAAAAGCTTTTAGCACCAGAGAGTAACAAACCGCTTTTAAATCGTGCGGTACAAGGTTATCCGCCCGCTTCAACAATTAAGCCACTACTCGCCCTTACGGGTTTAGACGATGGTGTTATTACTCCAGAAACTGAAATTTATGACCCTGGCTTTTATCAACTCCCTGGCATTGAGACTAAACGTCGTGATTGGAAAAAATGGGGTCATGGAAAAGTTAATTTAACTAAATCATTAGAGCAATCTTGTAATATTTATTACTATGATTTGGCCTACAAGCTCGGTATTACCAAAATTAGTCAAATGATGAGAAAATTTGGTTTTGGTGATTACACTGGGATTGATCTTCACGAAGAAAGCCGTGCCATAATGCCTAGCATTGAATGGAAAAGAGAACGATACAATAAAGGTTGGTATACCGGAGAAACGCTTTCAGTAGGTATCGGACAAAGTTACTGGTCAGTTACACCCTTGCAGTTATCTCAAGCGATATCTATCTTGGTTAACAAAGGACAAATTAAAGTACCACACTTATTAAAGTCTACCAGTGAAGTGCCTGTAGACGAGCAAGGTATAAGCTCACATATACCTGTAATTACCGAGTATGTCGTTGATGAAAAAGCTCCCATTGTCTTAAAAGATCAAAAAAGTTGGGATGTGGTTTTAGATGGTTTACATAATACGGTGCAAAAATTCGGCGCTACCGGCTATAGTGCATTTAAAGGCAGTAAATATGATGCCGCCGGAAAAACAGGTTCTGCACAAACCGCTAATATCGCACAAGACGAAGAATACGACGCCAGTAAAGTTAAAGAAAGCAAACGTGATAATGCCATGTTTATAGCTTTTGCGCCTTACGAAAATCCTGAAATTGTGGTGGCTGTTGCAATAGAAAATGTCGCCAAAGGTGGTGGTGGAACAAATGCCGGTCCTGTAGCTAGACAAATTATGGATCAGTACTTTGGTGATCGAGAAATTGTCAGTAAAGACCAACGAAAGCATCCCCATCATACCAATGTATATCAACAAAACATCAGTAATACAGCAGGTAATCCCTAGTGCGCAGTACCGGACATGATCAACAACGCCAACGAACTTTTTGGCAACGCTTACACATTGACTTACCTCTACTAAGCGGTATTTTAGTATTAATGACGCTTGGGCTATTTGTTGTTTATAGTGCTGGTGGTCAAGAGACTGCAGTTTTGATCCGACACGCAAAACGTGTAGGTCTAGCACTTTTTGTGATGTTTATTGTCGCGCAAATCCCCCCACTGTCTTATCGTAAATGGGCTGTTCCAGTATTTATTATCGGCTTAATGTTACTAACGGCTGTTTTACTTTTTGGTCATGTCGGTAAAGGAGCTCAACGTTGGCTAGACCTTGGTGTAACTAAGTTTCAACCCTCTGAAATCATGAAGCTTGTCGTGCCAATTATGATCGCATGGTATGTCAGTCAACATGATTTACCCATTAAAATGTCGAAGATTATTATTGCTTTTACTTTAGTACTGTTACCAACATTGCTCATTGCAAGACAACCTGATTTAGGCACTTCTTTACTGATTGCAAGCTCAGGCGTTTTTGTGATATTTCTTGCTGGAGCAAGTTGGAAGCTGATCGGACTTTGTGTTGGCTTAGCTTCAGCGTTCGCGCCTGTTTTATGGATGTTTTTAATGAAACCATACCAAAAACAGCGAGTGTTAACTTTTTTAAATCCTGAGCAAGATCCACTTGGTTCTGGCTATCACATTATTCAATCTAAAATAGCTATTGGCTCAGGAGGCATTCACGGTAAAGGCTGGCTTCAAGGTACGCAATCTCAACTAGAGTTTCTCCCTGAGCGTCATACAGATTTTATTTTCGCGGTATTTAGTGAAGAATTTGGCTTGATTGGTGTTGGCTTATTATTAACGGTATACCTAGCGATTGTTATGCGCGGTTTATGGATTGCGGTCAATGCTCAACATGCGTTTACCAAGCTTTTAGCCGGTAGCCTAACCTTAACATTCTTTGTTTATATTTTTGTAAATATTGGCATGGTCTCGGGATTACTACCTGTGGTAGGTGTACCTTTGCCACTGGTTAGCTATGGCGGTACTTCAATGGTGACATTAATGGCAGGATTTGGCATTCTAATGGCTGTCAGTACGCATAGACGATTTAATATCTAGCAGAAACACTTATTAGACAACGAGCATATTAAAAGAATGATAGATATTTTATGGAAAAATTAAACACAACCCAGCTTATCTGCATAATTTTACTTCTAACAGTAATGTCTGCTTGTAGTACTCAAAATAACAATAGCCGTTATCAACAAAAGCATGATAGTACGCCAACGCGCACGCCTAATGCCAGTGAACTTATTAACGCTACGCCTCGTGCAGAAACACATAGCCGAGGAGGCAACAAACATTACCAAGTATTTGGCAAACATTACCAAGTACTAAAAACGGCAGAAAACTTTAGCCAAACAGGAACAGCCTCGTGGTATGGCAAAAAATTTCATGGCCATTTAACGTCAAACGGTGAAATTTATGACATGTACGCAATGAGTGCGGCACATAAAAACTTACCACTGCCCACCTATTTAAAAGTAACCAATAATAGTAACGCAAAGTCAGTTATTGTGAGAGTGAATGACCGAGGCCCATTTCATCAAAGTCGGATCATAGATTTGTCTTATAGTGCCGCTTATAAACTCGATATGCTAAAAACAGGCACAGCTGATGTCACTATTACAGCAATTAATGATTTTAGCGCTGAAGGTATAGAGAAACTGCAACTTAACACCCCTCACCTAACTGCCGACAATACTGTTATTACGGCATTACCAAAAGAAAAAGTGGTTACTATTCCTCATGCAGGCATAAAGCAGGTTCAGGGTAAGGCGTCATCTTCTCCTGCTTTTAAAAATAAATTTATACAGGTTTTTGCCAGTAAAAGTCAGCTTCAAGCATCTAAAATTGCAAAGGCATTATTACAACAACATAAAAAGAATACACAAATAGAAGAAAAAAATGGAATTTTTCGAGTCCTTGTTGGTCCGATAATAACTAACGATGAATTAACGCGTTTATTATTAGCGATTAAAGACAATGGTCACCCTAAAGCTTTTATTCGAAAATAGCGCTTTTAAACTTTATGGTTTTCAATAAATTTGATCATTAAACTGTATAGATAACAAGCCAAAATCATCAACGGTAACAATTTGATGCTAGAGCTCATTAGAAATCAAAACGAAAAATGTTATACTCCATTAAATATTTATAATTTCCATTAATCGATAGTGCTGTAGGACAATTATGCCCCATATCAAGTTTACTCAAGCGCCTAAAAAACAGATAAAATTATTAACTTTTTTAGGCTCTGTATTATTAAGTGTTTGCTCTCTTTCTCAAGCTCAAACTATTATCCCATCAGCTCCAGAGGTCAATGCTAAAGGTCATATTTTAATCGACTACGCTACAGGTAAAGTTATTGCAGAAAGCAATGCTGATATTTTGCTAGCGCCGGCCAGCTTAACTAAGATGATGACCAGTTACATTATTGGTAAAGAGTTAGCGAGTGGTAACATTAGCAATGAAGACCCAGTAAGAATTAGCGAAAAAGCTTGGGCAAAAAACTTCCCTGAATCTTCAAAAATGTTTATTGAAGTAGGCACAGAAGTACCTGTTAGCTTATTAAACCAAGGTATTATCGTTGCATCAGGTAATGACGCTTGTGTTGCAATGGCTGAACATATTGCTGGTAGCGAAGGCGCATTTGCACAATTAATGAATGCTCATGCAGAACAGTTAGGCATGTATAGTAGCTTTTTTGAAAATAGCCACGGGCTAGACAGCAAAGAGCATAAAACTACCGCACGCGATATGGCAACGTTAGCTATTGCTCTTATTCGTGATGTTCCAGAAGAATATAAACTTTATAGCCAAAAGTCTTTTACCTATAACAACATTAAACAATATAACCGCAACAGCTTATTGTGGGATAAAAGTATGAATGTTGACGGTTTAAAAACCGGTCATACGTCACAAGCAGGTTATAGCTTAGTCACCTCTGCTACTAAAGGTGACATGCGTTTGGTTAGCGTTGTAATGGGTACAGATAGTGAGCGCGCTCGTAAAGTAGAAAGTAAAAAATTATTAAACTATGGCTTCCGTTTTTACGAAACTTACACACCTTATAAAGCCGGTGAAAAATTTGTTAGTAATCGTGTTTGGATGGGTGATCGTAAAGAAGTTGATTTAGGCATTATGGTTAACACTCCAATCACAATTCCTCGGGGTCAGCGAAAAAACTTACAAGCTAACTTTGAATTAGACAAGCAATTAACTGCCCCACTGCAAAAAGGTGAAGTAGTAGGAAAATTATTCTTGCAACTTGACGGTGAAGATATTGCTCAATACCCTCTAGTTACGTTACAAGAGGTCAATGAAGGCAGCATGTTCAATAAATTAATGGATTATGTCAAACTTCAGTTTGTCGATTAATTTTATTAAAAAACATTAGTACACGATTATTTTATCAATATAAACTCAGCTTCGGCTGAGTTTATATCTTTTATTATCTTCACTTTATAAAATATAATCACCACTAAGCATTGATATTAGATAACATCCCCCTCACCTATAGCCTATTAATTAGCGGCAATTGATCACATTCGTAACAAATAGTGTTAAAATATCGCCAATTAACAAATACAGACCATTTTAATAGCGAATAATAGCTTGATACAATTAACTTTTGTCTAAGTTTTTCGCCATTTTAAAGCACTTAACATAACGTTGTTTTACCGATTTAAGAGAAAAAAAATGAATACTAATTTTGATGAATTATTAGATTTCCCCACTGTATTGAACTTTAAAGTTATGGGTGTCGCATGTGACGAACTCCCAGACCTAGTGATAGGCGAGTTACAAAAACATACGCCGGGCGATTATTCACCAAAAATCAAACCAAGCTCAAAAGGTAATTACCATTCAATTGCGGTAGCCGTTACGGTAACAAGTAAAGAGCATATCGAAAAAATATATAAAACCTTAAACGCGATTGAGCAAGTTCGCTACGTACTTTAATCCCTACTAATTGTCCGGTGTATTCCAATTACTATTTGGATATAATGCGCGCAATGAAATTGATAGAGATGTATTTTGAAAAACACTTTGATTATTCGGCAACTGAATAACCTCGACTATGTCGATGTTTGGCATGCCATGCAAAACTTCACCGATAATCGAGATGAAAATACCGCCGATGAACTTTGGTTAGTTGAACACCCTCCAGTATTTACCCAAGGACAGGCAGGAAAAGACGAACACCTGCTCATGCCTGGTGATATTCCAGTGGTGAAAGTGGATCGTGGTGGACAAGTTACTTACCATGGCCCTGGTCAACAAGTTATATACTTTATGATAAACTTGCGCCGCAGAAAAATGGGCGTTAGGCAATTAGTCACTCTCATTGAAAATGGAATTGTCGCTTCAATGGCTGACTTTGGCATTAATGCTAATGCAAAGCCAGATGCACCAGGAGTTTATGTTAACGACAAAAAAATTGCTTCCTTAGGTCTTAGAGTTCGAAAAGGCTGCTCTTTTCATGGTTTAGCAATCAACGTCAATATGGACTTATCACCATTTCTACGTATTAACCCTTGTGGATATCAAGGCTTAGAAATGATACAAACAATCGATTTACAGGGCCCTGCCACTGTAGAGCAAGCGGGTGAATCACTGGTTAAACACCTTAGTGAACTATTAGACACTCAGCATTTATCTTATCAAACGGGATTGGAAACAATACATGACCACTAAATCATCACGCATTACCCCAGGCACTAAATTACGCGATGCCGAGAAAATGGCCCATATACCAATTAAAGTGGTGACTTCTGAGCGTGAAACTATGCTAAGAAAGCCAAATTGGTTACGTATTAAACTGCCAAAAAGTACAGAACGTATTGATAGTATAAAAGCAGCATTGCGTAAACATGATTTGCATTCTGTCTGTGAAGAAGCTTCATGCCCAAATTTATCAGAATGTTTTAACCACGGCACAGCAACCTTTATGATCTTAGGTGACATATGTACTCGTCGCTGTCCATTTTGTGATGTTGGTCATGGTCGTCCTCTTGCTGCAGACAAAGCAGAGCCACGTAAATTAGCCTTAACGCTAAAAGATATGAAATTGAAATACGTGGTTATTACTTCAGTTGATCGCGATGACTTACGTGATGGTGGTGCACAACAATTTGTTGATTGTATAACAGAAATAGCCGAGCATTCTCCACATACTAAAGTAGAAATATTAGTGCCAGATTTCCGCGGCCGTATGGATCGCGCTTTAGAAATTTTAAATACGCATCCCCCTGGCGTATTCAATCACAACTTAGAAACAGCTCCACGTTTATACACCAAAGCTCGCCCAGGTGCTAACTACCAATGGTCTTTAGACTTGTTGAAAAAATTTGGGGAAGCAAACCCTACTGTTCCAACTAAGTCTGGCTTAATGGTTGGTTTAGGTGAAACTAACGAAGAGATTTTGCAAGTAATGCGAGATTTACGTGCGCATGGCGTAACTATGTTAACCATCGGCCAATACTTACAGCCGAGTAAACATCATTTACCGGTAGAGCGTTATGTTCACCCTGATGACTTTGACATGTTTAAACGTGAAGCAGATAAAATGGGCTTTGATCACGCAGCTTGTGGTCCATTGGTACGTTCAAGTTATCATGCTGATAAACAAGCCGCTGGTGAAGAAGTAAAATAATCGTATAGCGATTAACTCAGTTAAACTGTTTAAAATAAAAAAGCTAGAAGTATTAACTTCTAGCTTTTTTGTTTCTGCTATATTTTCACAGTAAAGTTAGTACTTATATTTCAGTCCAACAATGCTAAGTAAAAAATATCCGTAAACTGCGACTATTTAAAGTGCTACTTAAAGTGCTACTTAAAGTGTTATTTAAAGTTGTTTTGTGAACGTCTGGGGAAAGCACTTAGCTAAGCTTTATATTCCATGGGAGTAAAGAATTGATGTCAATTTTTGGCTTGCTCAATTGTTCAAGGCAATGCATGAGATAATCGAATGGTACTAGCCC